>NZ_VWWH01000059.1:0-46678 GCF_011753045.1 Burkholderia sp. Ap-955 | reverse complement strand
CCGGTGCCCGGTGCCCGGTGCCCGTCGCGTCAGACGTCGTCGCCCGGCCGGCGCATCCACTCGCGCCAGCCGTCATGGCCGAGGCGCCGCAGCGTTTCCTGATTCCTTTCGTAGATCGCGGACGCGTCCGGGAACGCGTCGACCGCGCGCGCGATGCTGTCCTCGCGCAGCAGGTGCAGGATCGGATACGGCGCGCGGTTCGTGTAGTTCTCGATGTCGTCGGGCTCGCTGCCCTCGAACCGGTAGTCCGGATGGAAGCTCGCGATCTGCAGCACGCCGTCGAGCCGCAGTTGCCGCACCAGCCGGTCGGCAAAGAACAGCGCATCGTTGTAGTCGATGAAATCGGCGAACGCATGCGGGAAGATCAAGAGCGTCGTGTCGACCTGCTGCGGGTCCGCCGCGTCGAGCGCGCGCAGCTCCGTTTCGAGTTCGGCGAGCGCGTCTTCCAGCGACGTCGCTTCGCTGATCGCGTAGCGCACCTGTTCCTTCACATAAACGCTTTTCGCGAACGGGCACAGATTGAGCCCGATCACCGCGCGCGCGAGCCAGTGCCGCGTGGCGGCGAGGATGTCGTCGTGCGATTCGGAGCGGGTGTCGGTCATCGTGAAACCAGTCGGGCGAAAGGGCGGCGAGGGCCGCATTGTAGCGGGCGCGCCGTCACGCGCAGGCGGCCTCGATCAACTGCGTGACGAGCGCGGGCGCGACGCCGATCGGCGTTTCGCCGTGCCGGTAGGTCTGGCTTGCCGCGTAGATGCCTTCGATCACCAGCGCGAGCGAGTCGGCGAGCGCCTGCGGCTGCCGCGCGCCGGCGTCTTCGCACAGTGCGACGAGCCGCTTCATCAGCTGTTCCTTGTTCTGCGCGACGCGCTCGCGCGCCGGGTGCGACGCATCCGGGAATTCGGCCGCGACGTTGACGAACGGGCAGCCGCGGTAATCCTTCTGCGTCGCGCGCTCGGCGAGATCGACGAAATACTGGATCAGTTGCGCTTTCGGCTGGCCCGGGTGCTTCGCGATGCTCGTGTTGAAGCGGTCGAAGAAACATGCATCCATCCGCTCCAGGTACGCGAGGATCAGCTCGTCCTTCGACGAGAACTGCCGATACAGGCTCATCTTGTTGACGCCCGCCCGCTCCACGACCGCCTCGACGCCCACCGTCCGGACGCCTTCCTTGTAAAACAGCTCCTCGGCGGCGCGCAGCAGGTGCTCCTGCGCGGTGGCGCCGTCGATCGGCCGGCGCGTGCGGCGCGGCAGCGGTTTGGCGATCTCGATGCCCGACATGATGACCCTCGACTGCATATTGGATTGCTTGACATGTTACCGATTGGTCACTACGATCGCAACACACTTGTGACCGGTCGGTAACAATGCTGGTCGGATCAACAGACAAATGCCAAGCGTCGGCCCGGGTCAGCCGATGCAGCGTGCGGCGGAGGTGGCCTGGCAGGGCGAGCGGCGCGGGTGCGGAGGCACCGGAGCCGCCAACTGGAGAACGCGAAGATGAACTGGGCGGTGACACGAATCAGCGGGCGCTTCCACTACGGATGGCTCGCGGCGGCGGTGGTATTCCTGATCCTGCTGGCGGCGGCCGGCACGCGCGCGACGCCGAGCGTGCTGATTGTGCCGCTCGAACGCGAGCTCGGCTGGAGCCGCGCGGCGATTTCGCTGGCGATCTCGGTGAATATCGCGCTGTACGGACTGACGGGCCCGTTCGCGGCTGCCGCGATGCAGCGCTTCGGGCTGCGTCCGACCATTCTCACCGCGCTCGTGACGATGAGCGCGGGCGTCGCGCTGTCGTCGATGATGACGCAGAGCTGGCAGATGGTGGTGATCTGGGGCCTGATGGTCGGCTGCTCGACGGGCGTGGTCGCGCTGACGCTGTCCGCGACCTTCGTCACGCGCTGGTTCCATGCGCGGCGCGGCCTCGTGATGGGGATCCTGACCGCGAGCACGGCCACCGGCCAGCTCGTATTCCTGCCGATGCTCGCGGCGATCGCGCAGCGCCATGGCTGGCGGCCGGTCGTGCTGGTCGTCGCGGTCGCGGCCGCGATCGTGATTCCGCTGGTCGCATTCCTGTTGCCCGAACGGCCGGCCGACGTGCAGTTGCGCCCGTACGGCGAGCCGGCCGATGCGCCGCCCGCGCCCGAGGCGTCGAAGGAGAACCCGCTCGCGGTCGCGTTCCGTACGTTGCTGACGGCGAGCCGTTCGCGCGATTTCTGGCTGCTGTTCTTCAGCTTCTTCATCTGCGGCGCGAGCACCAACGGCTACGTCGGCACGCACCTGATCGCGATGTGCAGCGACTACGGGATGACGGAAGTGCAGGGCGCGTCGCTGCTCGCGGCGATGGGCGTGTTCGACCTGTTCGGCACGACGCTGTCGGGCTGGCTGTCCGACCGTTACGACAACCGCGTGCTGCTGTTCTGGTACTACGGGCTGCGCGGGCTGTCGCTGATCTACCTGCCGCACGCGTTCGGGATCGATTTCTTCGGGCTGCCGCTGTTCGCGATGTTCTACGGGCTCGACTGGATCGCGACCGTGCCGCCGACCGTGCGCCTCGCGACCGACGTGTTCGGCAAGGCCGCGGCGCCCGTCGTGTTCGGCTGGATCGTCGCCGGCCACCAGCTCGGCGCGGCGTTCGCGGCGCTCGGCGCGGGGCTGCTGCGCGCGAGCCTCGGCACCTATACGATCGCGTCGATGATCTCGGGCGGGCTGTGCATCATCGGCGCGCTGATCGTGCTGCGGATCAACCGCGGCCCGTCCCGCGCGGCCGCGCAGGCGGCCTGAGCGCGGCCATTCGATCGCCCGGCCGGCCGCGCGGCGGATGGCCGGGCAATGCACGCACGGCGATTTGCTTAGCGCGGGAGGATCCGGCGCGCATCGGCTCAAGCGGGTATGCTTGCGGTTCGCGAGGCGTTCGCGCCCCTTCATCGATGTCAGCGAGGAACCGCATGTCCGTCAAACCTGCTCCCACCACTGTTTCGATTCACGACCTGATCGCGGGCCGCTGGAGCCCGCGCGCGTATTCGGATGAAGCCATCAGCGCCGGCGATCTGCACGCGGTGCTCGAAGCCGCCCGCTGGGCGCCGTCTGCCTACAACGCGCAGCCGTGGCGCTTCATCGTTTTCGACCGCAAGCAGGACGAAGACGCATTCAAACGCGCGTTCGCGACGCTGGTGCCGTTCAACCAGGGCTGGAATGCGCCGGCGCCCGTGCTGATCGCGGTGACCGCGCACACGCTCACGCCGAAGGGTGAACCGGCTCCCACCGCGCTGTACGACGCGGGCGCCGCCGCGATGTCGCTGGTGCTGCAGGCGCACGCGCTGGGCCTGGCTGCCCACCAGATGAGCGGCTTCGACGCGAAGGCGTTCCGCGATGCGTTCGCGATTCCGGCCGACGTCGCGATTCCGTCGATCATCTCGCTCGGTCACTACGGCAACGTCGACAAGCTCGATCCGGTGCTGCGCGATCGCGAGAAGGCGCCGCGCACGCGCCATGCGATCGGCGAGGTCGTCTATGCGGGCGCGTGGAAGAAGGGTTTCGACGCGGCAGCCTGACCTGCCTGGCGGACGGGCTGCATCGCGCATCCCGCCCGCATGTTTCCCCCGGCGCGCCAGGCCGCGCGCCGTCAGGCCGAAGCCCGTTGCGCGGCACCGGTGGCCGGCCCCGGTTGTGATCCCGCGGGCTTCATGTTAAAAAGCCCGTCCTTTCCGTTTTCGCGCCGGCCCTGCTGCGGCAACTTCCCATGACTTACTGCGCGATCGATTTCGGCACGTCCAATTCCGCCGTGGCGCTGCCCGACGGCGACGGCATGCGCCTCGCGCCCGTCGAGGGCGACCACCTGACGCTGCCCACCGCGATCTTCTTCAACAACGACGAAGAGACGGTCGAATACGGCCGTGCGGCGCTGGCTTCCTATATCGACGGTTTCGACGGCCGGCTGATGCGCTCGATGAAGAGCATCCTCGGCTCGCCGCTCGCGGAAACGACGACCGATCTCGGCGACGGCAGCGCGATCGCGTACACCGAAATCATCGCGCGCTTCCTGACGCACCTGAGGCGCAAGGCCGAAGCCCGCGCGGGCGCGCCGATCGGCCGTGCGGTGCTCGGCCGGCCGGTATTCTTCGTCGACGACGATCCGCGCGCCGACCGCCTCGCCCAGGACCAGCTCGAGGCCGCCGCGCGATCGGTCGGCTTCACGGACGTGCAATTCCAGTACGAACCGATCGCGGCCGCGTTCGACTACGAGTCGCGCCAGCAGGCGGAGCGCCTTGTGCTCGTCGCCGACATCGGCGGCGGCACGTCCGACTTCTCGCTGGTGCGCGTCGGGCCTGAACGGATGGCGCGGCTCGAGCGCAAGGACGACGTGCTGGCCCACCACGGCGTGCACGTCGCGGGCACCGATTACGACCGGCGCGTCGAGCTGGCGGCGATCCTGCCCGCATTCGGCTACCGTTCGCTCGACCCCGAAGGTCGCGAGCTGCCGAACAAGATCTACTTCGATCTCGCCACCTGGCACCTGATCAACACGGTCTACACGCCGAAGCGGCTCGGCGAGCTGAAGCTGATGAAGCACCTGTACCGAGAGGTGCAGCAGTACGACCGGCTCACGAGCGTGGTCGAGCAGCGGCTCGGGCATGCGCTGATGGCGCGTGCGGAAGAAGCGAAGATCGGTGTCGCGGCGGGCGGGGAGACGATGATCGACCTGAACGACGTGGAAGAGGATCTGCAGATCGCGTTCGATGCCGACCGGCTCGTCGACGCGAGCCGCGACGACACCGCACGCATCGTCGACGCCGCGCGCGAGACGGTGCGGCTGGCGGGCGTGGCGCCGCGCGATGTCGGCGCCCTGTATTTCACCGGCGGCTCGACGGGGCTCGCGTTCCTGTCGGGCGCGCTGGCGGGAGCGTTCCCTGATGCGCAACCGGTGTTCGGCGACCGCCTCGCGAGTGTCGCGATAGGTCTGGGCATTCACGCGCAGCGATTGTTCGGTTGAATGCGGGCGGCTGAAAGGCCGCCATGCCGGTCGACCGGCGCCGAAAAGCAAAAAGCCCCGCCGAAGCGGGGCTTTTTTTCACGAATTATCGCGCCAAGCTTAGACCGGACGGATGTTCGCAGCTTGCAGACCCTTCGGGCCCGTCTTCACTTCGAATTCAACCTTCTGGTTTTCTTGCAGCGTCTTGAAGCCTTCGACGCGGATTTCCGAGAAGTGCGCGAACAGATCGTCGCCGCCGCCTTCCGGGGTGATGAAGCCGAAGCCCTTTGCGTCATTGAACCACTTGACGGTACCGGTTGCCATGTTACTTGTTCCTAAAAAAATAAAACGGGGCCGAGGCCCATGGGGTGCGGAAAATCAAGGAAGGGGTAATAGGACCAACCGGAGTACCGTTGATGGGCGAACTACGAAAGAACCAATTCACTCGCCGCTTGAAATCCTGCGAAGTCCTTTATACGGCTTATCAATCGCGTGGTCAACCGTATTTCCATGGACTCAGGGTTATTGCGTATATCAGGTTTACAAAGCTTGCAAACGATGCGAATTTTTTGTAGGGGCCGAACGATTTTGGCGCCACGTTTGAGGTGCAACCGTTAAACTACGCGCCGCGTGGACGGGTTGCCCCGATCGGGTGACGCGTCCCCCCAAAATTGCGTGCGCGGTGCTGTCCGAGCCGATCCCGGACCGCGGGCCGACCATGCTTTTTGAGACACAGGAGAGGATGTGAAGAGTTCTATTCAACGGAACATCGGCCCGTTTGCATTGATGCTGACAGGGTTGGGTTCGATTATCGGCTCGGGCTGGCTGTTCGGCGCCTGGAAGGCCGCGAAGATTGCCGGTCCGGCGGCGATCTGCGCATGGATCATCGGCGCTGTGGTGATTCTCGCAATTGCACTGACTTACGCGGAATTGGGCGCGATGTTCCCCGAGTCGGGCGGCATGGTGCGCTACGCGCGCTACTCGCACGGTTCGCTGGTCGGTTTCATCAGTGCGTGGGCGAACTGGATCGCGATCGTATCCGTGATCCCGATCGAGGCCGAAGCGTCGATCCAGTACATGAGCACGTGGCCGTATCCGTGGGCGCACGCACTGTTCGTGAACGGTGAATTACAGACGCTCGGCCTGCTGTTGTCGGCCGTGCTGGTCGTCATCTACTTCATGCTGAACTACTGGGGCGTCAAGGCCTTCGCGCGGGCGAACACCGCGATCACGATCTTCAAGTTCCTGATCCCCGGCCTCACGATCCTCGGCCTGATGCTGACGAGCTTCCACTCGGAGAACCTCGGCACTGCATCCAATGCCAGCTTCGCGCCGTACGGCTGGTCGGCTGTGCTGACCGCGGTCGCGACGAGCGGCATCGTGTTCGCGTTCAACGGCTTCCAGAGCCCGGTGAACCTGGCTGGTGAAGCGCGCAACCCGTCGCGCAGCGTGCCGTTCGCGGTGATCACGTCGATCCTGCTCGCACTCGTGATCTACGTGCTGCTGCAAATGGCGTATATCGGCTCGGTGAATCCGGCCGACGTCGCGAAGGGCTGGGCGCACTTCAACTTCTCGTCGCCGTTCGCGGAACTCGCGATCGCGCTGAACCTGAACTGGCTCGCGATCCTGCTGTATGTCGACGCGTTCATCAGCCCGAGCGGCACCGGTACGACCTACATGGCGACGACCACCCGCATGATCTACGCGATGGAGCGCAACAATACGATGCCGAAGATGTTCGGCAACGTGCACCCGATCTACGGCGTGCCGCGCCAGGCGATGTGGTTCAACCTGCTGGTCTCGTTCATCTTCCTGTTCTTCTTCCGCGGCTGGAGCTCGCTCGCGGCAGTGATCTCGGTGGCGACGGTGATTTCGTACCTGACCGGCCCGATCAGCCTGATGGCGCTGCGCCGTTCGGCGACCGACATCGAGCGTCCGCTGTCGATTCCGCTGATGAAGCTGATCGCCCCGTTCGCATTCGTGTGCGCGTCGCTGATCCTGTACTGGGCGAAGTGGCCGCTGACGGGCGAGATCATCCTGCTGATGATCGTCGCGCTGCCGGTGTATTTCTACTTCCAGGCGAAGTCGGGCTGGACCGGCTGGGGCGCCGACCTGAAGGCCGCTTGGTGGCTGGTCGCGTACCTGCCGACGATGGCCGTGCTGTCGCTGATCGGCAGCAAGGAATTCGGCGGCCACGGCGTGCTGCCGTACGGCTGGGACATGGTGGTCGTCGCGGCGATCTCGCTGGTGTTCTACTTCTGGGGCGTGAATACCGGCTACCGGACCCAGTATCTCGACGAGCGTGAATCGCACGACGAGATCCTCGAAGGGGTCGGTGCCTGACGCGTGACCTGCCGCCGGATTCGGCGGCGGCAGCAAGCAGCGTAAAAAAACCCGCTCGAGCGATGCTCGGGCGGGTTTTTTGTTGGGCGGTCGGCGGCTGCCGCGCAACCGCTCAGGCGGTCGTGCCGGTGAACACGTAGTTCGTCATCGCAAGCACGCGCTGGTAGGTGCCGAGCGACTGGATGCCGAGCTGGTAGTCGTCGTCCGCTGCGCCGAGTGCCGTGAACACCGGCAGCAGATGCTCGTCGGTCGGATGCATCAGCGCCGCGTGCGGCGCCTGCCGGCGGTAGTCGAGCAGCGCGTCGAGGTCGCGCGCGGCCAGCTTCGCCTCGAACCAGTCGGTGAATTCCGCGACACGCGGATCTGCATCCTCCGGTGCCGCACCGAAATCGGCGGCGCGCAGGTTATGCGTGATCTGGCCCGAGCCGATCACCATCACGCCTTCGTCGCGCAGCGGTCGCAGCGCGCGGCCGAGCGCGAAGTGGTGGGCGGCATCCGCGCGCGGCTGGATCGACAGCTGCGCCACCGGCACGTCGGCTTCCGGGAACATCAGCAGCATCGGCACCCACGCGCCGTGGTCGAGGCCGTGCTCGGTCGTCGCGGTCTCGATGCCGGCCGCATTCAGCAGCCCGGCCGCGCGTTCGGCGACGTCGGGCGCGCCGGGCGCCGGGTAACGGATGTCGTACAGCGCCTGAGGAAAGCCGTAGAAATCGTGGATCGTTTCCGGATGCGCGGCAATGCTGGCGACGGGGCGCTGCGTGCCCCAGTGCGCGGACAGCATCAGCACCGCGCGCGGGCGCGGCAATTCGGCGGCGAGATGCGTGAATGCGCTGGACGGCAGCGTCGGGTCGATCGGCAGCGTCGGAGCGCCGTGGGACAGGTAGAGCGAAGGCAAGCGGTTCATGGTGGTGGCCTGCAAAGGGATTTGCCTGTGACTATAGGCGCGCACCGGGTATTGATAAATCAGCGATCGTGAATTTGATTGACGCTTGTTTGTTGATAATCGGGGCGGCGCTATGCGCATCACGGCAGCTGGATGCTGTATGCGTGAAATTGAATGAATTTCGGTGAAAATCGGCGCAGATGCGCGACGAATGGATCGTCGAATGTGTGCTTACTGCGCGTGCCGGATGCCGGCCCACGGTGTCGTCAGCGGTGCGCTGAGCGCGAACAGGTCGAGTACGCGCGTGACGGTCTGGTCGACGAGTTCCTCGATCGTCTTCGGCATCGCGTAGAACGCGGGCAGCGGCGGGAAGACGATGCCGCCCATTTCGGTGACGGCGGTCATGTTGCGCAGATGCGCGAGGTTGAACGGCGTTTCGCGCACCATCAGCACGAGGCGGCGGCGCTCCTTCAACGTGACGTCGGCTGCGCGCGTGATCAGGTTGTCGGACAGCCCGTGTGCGACGCTCGCGAGCGTCTTCATCGAGCAGGGTGCGATCACCATCCCGTCGGTCGCGAACGACCCCGATGCGATCGTCGCGCCGACGTCGCGCACCGAATGCACGACGTCCGCACGGCTTTCGACCTCCGCCTTGGACAGCTTCAGTTCGTGCTGGATGTTGAGCCAGCCGGCGTTCGAAATCAGCAGGTGCGTTTCGACGCCGCCGGCGGCGCGCAGCAGATCGAGCAGCCGTACGCCGTAGATCGCGCCGGTGGCGCCGGTGATCGCGACGATCAGCCGGCGTGGCGGCGCGCTGGGAGATGCCATCGAAAGGAGGGGCGTATTACGCGGCGGCGAACAGTTGCTGCAGTTCGCCCGACTGGTACATCTCCATCATGATGTCCGAGCCGCCGATGAATTCGCCCTTCACGTAGAGCTGCGGGATGGTCGGCCAGTTCGAGAATGCCTTGATGCCCTGGCGGATCTCGTCGTCTTCGAGGACGTTGACCGTCTTGAACTGGTCGACGCCGCAGGCCTTCAGCACCTGGATGGCGCGGCCCGAAAAGCCGCACATCGGGAATTGCGCGTTGCCCTTCATGAAGAGCACGACCTGGTTTTCGTCGACGATTTGCTTGATACGTTGTTGGGTGTCCATGACTGACCTTGCGTTTGCGGGGCGTTAGATCGAAATGATAGCGGATTTCAACCGGGCGGGCCGGGCATCAGCCCGGCAGGCGGCCGCCTGTCGTGCGTTCGATGGCGGCCAGATCGGCGAGCGATTCGACCGCGACGAAGCCGTGCGAGGCGAGCACCGCGCGCACGGCCTCGGCCTGGTCGTAGCCATGCTCGATCCAGAGCGTGCCGCCCGGTTTCAGATAAGAGCCGGCGCCCGCGACGATCGTGCGGATCGCGCTGAGGCCGTCGGCATCGTCGGTGAGCGCGCCGCGCGGCTCGAAACGCAGGTCGCCTTGCTCGAGGTGCGGATCGTGCTGCGCGATGTACGGTGGGTTGCTGACGATCGCGTCGAATGCGAGTGCCGGATCGAGCGCCGCATACCAGTCGCTCTCCAGCCAGTGCAGTGGCCCGCCGGGGCGGCGCGCGTCGAGCAGCTTGCCGGCGTTGCGTTGCGCCACTTCGAGTGCGGCCGGCGAACGGTCGAGCGCCCACACGCGCGCATCGGGACGTTCGGCGGCGATCGATACGGCGATTGCGCCGCTGCCCGTGCCGAGATCGAGCACGGCCGGATGCGGCAGCCCGTCGATCGCATCGAGTGCGGCTTCGACGAGCAGTTCGGTTTCGGGGCGCGGAATCAGCACGTCAGGCGTCACGTCGAACGGCCGGCCGAAGAATTCGCGTATCCCGACGAGCTGTGCGACGGGCTCGCCGGCCAGGCGGCGCGCCTCGAGCGCGCGGTAGCGTTCGACCGCGGCCATGTCGAGCGGCGCGTCGCCGCGGGTGATCAGTTGCGTGCGGGTCCAGCCGAGCGCGTGCGCGAGCAACACGCGCGCATCGACCGCGTCGAGCGGCGACGCGCGAAGCAGTTCGTCGGCGGTGGTGTCGGGCATCGCGGCCTCAGTCGGCATCGCCGAGCGACGCGAGCAGTTCGGCCTGGTGTTCGCTGACCAGCGCGCTGATCAGTTCGTCGAGGTCGCCGTCCATGAGCGCTTCGAGCCGGTACAGCGTCAGGTTGATCCGGTGATCGGTCATCCGGCCCTGCGGGAAGTTGTACGTGCGGATCCGCTCCGAACGGTCACCGGAGCCGATCAGGCTCTTGCGCGTCGCGGCTTCCTTCGCGTGCTGCTCGTGATACTGCTTGTCCTTGATGCGCGCGGCGAGCACCTTCAGTGCGCGATCCTTGTTCTTGTGTTGCGAACGGTCGTCCTGGCACTCCACGACGATCCCGGTCGGGATGTGCGTGACGCGCACCGCCGAATCGGTCTTGTTGATGTGCTGGCCGCCCGCGCCGGACGCGCGGAACGTGTCGATCCGCAGGTCGGCCGGATTGATCTCGACCTCGCCGATTTCGTCGGCTTCCGGCATCACCGCGACCGTGCACGCGGACGTGTGGATGCGCCCCTGCGTTTCGGTGGCCGGCACGCGCTGCACGCGATGGCCGCCCGATTCGAACTTCAGGCGCGAATACGCGCCCTGGCCCGCGATCCGCACGATCACTTCCTTGTAGCCGCCGAGATCCGACGCGCTTTCCGACATCATTTCGACCTGCCAGCGCTGGCGTTCCGCGAAGCGCAGGTACATGCGCAGCAGGTCGCCCGCGAACAGCGCCGATTCGTCGCCGCCCGTGCCCGCACGGATTTCGAGGAAGATGTTGCGGTCGTCGTTCGGATCCTTCGGCAGCAGCATCTTCTGCAGCTCGGTCTCGAGACGGGCCATGCTCTCGCGTGCGCTGCGGATTTCGTCTTCCGCGAAGTCGCGCATCGACAGATCGCCGAGCAGTTCCTGTGCAGCCGTCTCGTCGCTGCGCGACTGGCGCCACAGCGCGTACTGTTCGACCACCGGGCCGAGTTCCGCATGTTCACGCGTGAGCTTGCGGTACTGGTCGAGGTCGGCCGTGACGTTTTCGCGGCTCAGCAGGTCGTTCAGTTCGGCCAGCCGTGTGGACAGCTGGTCGAGCTTGCGTTGCATGCTCGTCTTCATGGTGTGGAGCGGCGCTCCCGGGCAAGGGGTATTCGGAAAGGATAGGTCGGCGCGCGGCCGGCGGCAGGGCGATCGGCCGGCGCTAGTGGCCGGACTGGTCGTTCGAGCGCGGTGCGTGCTGGTAGAAGCCGCGCATCAGGTCGATCAGCGAATCGCGATCGGCGCCGTTCACGCGGTTGAGCGCGCTCGTCGGGCCGTGGATCAGCTTGTTGGTCAGCGCCTGCGACAGCGCTTCGAGCACGGCGGCCGGATCGTCGCCGCGCGCGAGCAGCTTCTGCGCCTTGTCGACTTCGGCCCGGCGCAGTGCGTCGGCCTGCGTATGCATGTGACGGATCACAGGCACGACGCTGCGCGTGTCGAGCCATTGCATGAAATTCTGCACGCGCGTTTCGATGATCGTTTCGGCCTGCGCGACTGCAGCCTGACGCGATGCATTGCCTTCTCGCACGATCGCGCCGAGATCGTCGACGGTGTAGAGGAACACGTCCTTCAACTTGCCAACTTCGGGCTCGATGTCGCGCGGCACCGCGAGGTCGACCATGAAGATCGGCCGGTGGCGGCGTGCCTTCACCGCGCGCTCGACTGCGCCGAGGCCGATGATCGGCAGCGTCGACGCCGTGCACGACACGATGATGTCGAATTCGTGCATGCGGGTCGGCAGATCCGCGAGCGGCATCGCACGGCCGTTGAAGCGCTCGGCGAGCCGCTGGCCGCGTTCGGCCGTACGGTTCGCGACGACGAGTTCGCGCGGGCCTTGCGCGGCGAAGTGCGTCGCACACAGTTCGATCATCTCGCCGGCGCCGATGAACAGCACGCGCTGATCCGACACCTTTTCGAAGATCCGTTGCGCGAGGCGCACCGCGGCGGCGGCCATCGACACCGACTGCGTGCCGATTTCGGTCGTGCCGCGCACTTCCTTCGCTACCGCGAAGGTGCGCTGGAACAGCTGGTTCAGATAGGTGCCGAGTGCGCCGGCTTCCGTCGCGGTGCGGACGGCGTCCTTCATCTGGCCCAGAATCTGGGTTTCGCCCAGCACCATCGAATCGAGGCCGGATGCGACGCGGAATGCGTGCCGGACCGCTTCCGACTGCGGCAGCGCATAGACGTGCGGCGCGAGTTCGTCGACCGGGATCCGGTGATACTCCGACAGCCAGCGGATCGCGCCTTCGCGTGCCGCACGATCGTCGGTCGCGCAATACAGTTCGGTGCGATTGCAGGTGGAGAGGATCGCCGCTTCGGGCGTATTGGGCGCCTGGGGGCCGAGAAACAGGTTCTTGAACGTGACGAGAGCCGGCTTGATCTGCTCGAGCGGAAACGCCACGCGTTCGCGCAGGGCGACAGGCGCAGTGTGGTGATTGATTCCGATCGTGAGGAGTTGCATATCGAGGGCTATCGTTTAGCCCCATATTATAGCGTTTCAGCGATTTCCTCACTCGCCGCATACCGGGCATCAGCGTGCCGGGGCCGGGAATTTGGGGGTTCGATCGGCACGCGGTCGAGCTGATAGCCGTAGCCGTAAAGCGGCAGCAGCCGGTAGCCGCGCTCCGGAAGCAGCTGCAGTTTGCTGCGCAGCCGGGACGCGTGGGTATCGAGCGTGCGCGACTTCATGTCGCGGCGGCGCGCCCACACCGTTTCGAGGATATGGGCGCGCGACACCGGCCGCGACAGGTTCGTGAACAGCAGCTGCGCGAACCGGAACTCCTTCGGCGTGAGTGAAACGATTGCGTCGCCGAAGCGAACGAGGCAGTGCGTGGCGTCGAAAGCGTATTCGCCATACATTTCGCGCGAGCGGGTGGGTGCCCGGCGCACGCCGGCGCGCCGGCTCAGCGCGTTGACGCGCGCGAGCATCTCGGGCCCGCTCACGGGGCGCACGAGGCAATCGTCGGCGCCCGCATGCAGGCACGACACGATTTCGCTTTCGCGCGGCAACTGCATCACGGCGATGGCCGGCAGCCCGGGCAGGATGGTCTGCGCGCGCGGAATGACTTCCTCGGCCGGCTGGTCGCCGGCCCAATGGCCGGTGATCAGCATGTCGCAGGTGTCGGTGGCGAGCCACTCGAAGAACGCCGCACTGGACGGAAACGCGTGGCACACGTGACCGCCTGCGAAGAGCAGGCGGTTCAGGAGCGCGGCATGGCGCGCTTCCGGATCGATCAGAGCGATTCGCATGAGAATTTCTTCAATACGGCAGCCGGCGCGCGCTTGCCATAACGTCGAGTCGGCCCCTACACTCGAATGTTGGCGGCACCCGGCTGGTCTCGGGTTCGATGGATGAATCGATGCTAGCCGCTGGCAACGTTCACGCCTATGGGACGAATCTGAATTTATAGAAGGCGTCGAATGAACTGGTTTGGAATCCTTGTCCTGGGAGCGGCCGTCGGGCTGTTCGGCCGATGGCTGCATCCGATGCGGCGCACGGGCCGGCCGGCGTGGTGGATCGCCGTGCTCGCCGGCATCGTCGGCGCGGGTGCGGCCCGCATGGCCGGCAATCTCTCGGGACTGTTTTACGATGGCGAGACGCTCGAATGGCCGGTCTGCACCGGTGTCGCGTTCCTCGTCGTAGCCGTGACGGTTACGCTGTCGGCCCGTCGCTGAATGTTCTCAGGTGAAATCATGAATGCCCGTCTTCCCGAAGTCTCGCCGGTGCCGGCCCGCCTCGCGCTGCTGCGTGGCGCCATGGCCCGCGAGGACCTGGCCGCCTATCTCGTGCCGTCCGCCGATCCCCATCTGTCAGAGTACCTGCCGGAGCGCTGGCAGGCCCGTCGCTGGCTGTCCGGCTTCACGGGCTCGGTCGGCACGCTGGTCGTGACCGCGGATTTCGCGGGGTTGTGGGTCGACAGCCGCTACTGGGTGCAGGCCGATGCCGAACTGGCCGGCACGGGCGTGCAACTGATGAAGATGACGGGCGGCCAGCAGAGCGCGCCGCACGTCGACTGGCTCGCGCAGAACGTGGCGGCAGGGGCGACGGTCGGCGTCGACGGCGCCGTGCTCGGCGTCGCGGCCGCACGCGGGCTGACGGGGGCGCTGAATGCACGCGGCATCGCGCTGCGCACCGATCTCGACCTGCTCGACGCGATCTGGCCCGAGCGGCCGGGCCTCCCCGGCGACAAGGTGTTCGAGCACGCGGCGCCGCAGGCCGACACGACGCGCGCGAGCAAGCTGGCGGAAGTGCGCCGCGCGATGCGCGCGCAGGGTGCGCAATGGCATTTCGTCTCGACGCTCGACGACCTCGCATGGCTGTTCAACCTGCGCGGCGCCGACGTCAACTTCAATCCCGTATTCGTTGCGCACGCAATGATCGGCGCCGATCGCGCGACGCTGTTCGTCGCCGACGGCAAGGTGTCGCCGGCGCTGGCCGCGTCGCTCGCGAAGGATGGCGTCGACGTTCGCGCCTACGACGCCGCGCGCGCCGCGCTCGCGTCGCTGCCTGACGGCGCGACGCTGCTGATCGACCCGCGCCGCGTGACGTTCGGCACGCTCGAGGCCGTGCCGGCCGGCGTGAAGCTCGTCGAGGCCGTGAATCCGTCGACGTTCGCGAAGTCGCGCAAGACGTCGGCCGAGATCGAGCACGTGCGCGTGACGATGGAACACGACGGCGCCGCGCTCGCGGAATTCTTCACGTGGTTCGAGCAGGCGGTGAACCGCGAGACGATCACCGAGCTGACGATCGAGGAAAAGCTCACGGCCGCCCGCGCCCGGCGCCCCGGCTACGTGTCGGCGAGCTTCGCGACGATTGCGGGCTTCAATGCGAACGGCGCGATGCCGCACTACCACGCGACGCCGGCGTCGCACGCGACGATCGCCGGCGACGGCCTGCTGCTGATCGATTCGGGCGGCCAGTACGTGACGGGCACGACCGACATCACGCGCGTCGTGCCGGTCGGCACCGTCAGCGACCTGCAGCGGCGCGACTTCACGATCGTGCTGAAGTCGATGATGGCGCTGTCGCGAGCACGCTTCCCGCGCGGCATCCGCTCGCCGATGCTCGACGCGATCGCGCGCGCACCGATGTGGGCGGCCGGGCTCGACTACGGCCACGGCACGGGGCATGGTGTCGGCTACTTCCTGAACGTGCACGAAGGCCCGCAGGTGATCTCGCACTACGCGCCGGCCGAGCCGCACACGGCGATGGAAGAGGGCATGATCACGTCGATCGAGCCGGGCGTTTACCGTCCCGGCCAGTGGGGCATCCGGATCGAGAACCTGGTCGTGAACCGCGCGGCCGGGCAGACGGAATTCGGCGATTTCCTCGCATTCGAGACGCTGACGCTGTGCCCGATCGACACGCGTTGCGTGCTGATCGAGATGCTGCACGACGACGAGCGCGCATGGCTGAACACGTATCACGCGACCGTGCGCGAGCGTGTCGGCCGGCACCTGAGCGGCGATGCCAAGGCATGGCTCGACATGCGCACGCAGCCGATCTGACACAACACGCGATAACGGCCGGACAACGGCCGAACGACACAACCGAGGGCAGGCAATGGCGGACACCGCAGTGATCGTGGTCGACATGCAGCGCGGGCTGGTGGAGCGGGCGCAGCCCGCTTACCGGCTCGACGACGTGGTATCGGGCATCAACCGGCTGACGGCGGCGGCGCGCGCGGCGAACGCGCCCGTGTGCTTCGTGCAGCACGATGGCGATGCGGACGACGACATCGTGCCCGGCACGCCGGGCTGGGAGCTGCATGCGGGGCTGGTCGTCGGGAACGACGACTGGCGCGTGCGCAAGCAGGTGAGCGATTCGTTTCACGACACGCCGCTCGCGGCGCAGCTCGACCGCCACGGCATCCGTTCGGTGCTGATCTGCGGCTATGCGACCGAGTTCTGCGTCGATTCGGCCGCGCGCCGTGCGGCGCTGCTCGGCTATCGGACGACGGTCGTGTCCGACCTGCACACGACGAACGAGCGCACGCACCTGTCGGCCGCGCAGATCGTCGCGCACCATCACTTCGTATGGCAAAACAATTCGCTGTCGGGCAACCCGGTGACGCCGCGTCCGCTCGCGGACGTTCTTTCGACGGAGTTCGCATGACGATCAAGGCCGTGGTGTTCGATTTTGGCGGCGTGCTGATCGACTGGAGCCCCGAGTATCTTTACCGGGAGTTGATTCCCGACGACACGGAGCGTCGCTGGTTTCTCACGCACGTTTGCGCGATGGACTGGGTGGTCCGCCAGGACGGCGGGCAGACGATCGAGGAAGGCACGGCCGAGCTCGTCGCGAAGTTCCCGGAGCACGAGACACTGATCCGCGCGTTCTACGCGCGCTGGCACGAGATGATCGGCGGTGTGCTCGACGAAGGCGCCGCACTTGTCGACCGGCTCGACGCGCAGGGGATGCCGCTGTTCGGGCTGACGAACTGGTCCGCGCAGACGTTTCCGTATGCGTGGGACAACTTCCCGGTGCTGCGGCGTTTCAAGGAGATCGTCGTGTCGGGGCGTGTGAAGCTCGTGAAGCCCGATCCGGCGATCTATCGCGAGATGCATGCTCGGATCGAGCCGCACCTGCCGGGCATCGTACCGCACGAACTCGTGTTCATCGACGACAACGCGAAGAACGCCGCGGCCGCGACGGCGCTCGGCTGGCACGGCATTCATCACACGAGCGCGGCGGCCACCGAAGCACGCCTGCGTGAACTGGGCGCGCTGGTGTAAGCGGCGGGGACGCAACGCGGGATAAAAAAAGCGGGCCGTGAGCCCGCTTCTTCGTTGTGCCGTTCCGGAAGCGGCCCGCTTCGGCACCGGCCCCGCGTGATCGCGGTGCCGGGCACCCGGGCCGAGCCGGTCAGCGGCTGATCGGCTTGTAGCGCAGGCGCTTCGGCTTCGCGGCTTCCTCGCCGAGGCGCGCGCGCTTGTCGGCTTCGTACTCCTGGTAGTTGCCGTCGAAGAACGTGACCTGCGAATCGCCTTCGAACGCGAGGATGTGCGTCGCGATCCGGTCGAGGAACCAGCGATCGTGCGAGATCACCATCACCGAGCCCGCGAATTCGAGCAGTGCGTCTTCCAGCGCGCGCAGCGTTTCGACGTCGAGGTCGTTCGACGGTTCGTCCAGCAGCAGCACGTTGCCGCCCGAGATCAGCGTCTTCGCGAGGTGCAGACGGCCGCGTTCACCGCCGGACAGGTTGCCGACGATCTTCTGCTGGTCGCCGCCCTTGAAGTTGAAGCGGCCGATATACGCACGCGACGGCGTTTCGTACTTGCCCACCGTCAGCACGTCGGCGCCGCCCGAGATTTCCTCGAACACCGTCTTCGACCCGTCGAGCGCATCGCGGCTCTGGTCGACGTACGCGAGCTTCACCGTCGGGCCCATCACGACTTCGCCCGAATCCGGCTGTTCCTTGCCGGTCAGCATCTTGAACAGCGTCGACTTGCCGGCGCCGTTCGGGCCGATGATGCCGACGATCGCGCCAGCCGGGATCTTGAAGCTCAGATTGTCGATCAGCAGGCGGTCGCCGAACGACTTGCTGACGTTCTTGAACTCGATCACTTCATTGCCGAGGCGTTCGCCGGCCGGAATGAAGATTTCCTGCGTTTCGTTGCGCTTCTGGTATTCCTGGCTGCTCAGCTCCTCGAAGCGCGCGATACGCGCCTTCGACTTCGCCTGGCGGCCCTTCGGGTTCTGGCGCACCCACTCCAGTTCCTTCTTGATCGCCTTCTGGCGCGCCGATTCCGACGCTTCTTCCTGCTTCAGGCGCTCTTCCTTCTGGTCGAGCCAGCTGCTGTAGTTGCCCTTCCACGGAATGCCGTGGCCACGGTCGAGTTCGAGAATCCACTCGGCTGCGTTGTCGAGGAAGTAGCGATCGTGGGTGACCGCGACGACGGTGCCCGGGAAGCGCACCAGGAACTGCTCGAGCCAGTCGACCGATTCCGCGTCGAGGTGGTTGGTCGGTTCGTCGAGCAGCAGCATGTCGGGTTTTTCGAGCAGCAGCTTGCACAGCGCGACGCGGCGCTTTTCACCGCCCGACAGGTGTTCGATCTTGGCGTCCCACGCCGGCAGGCGCAGCGCGTCGGCGGCCACTTCGAGCTGCTGCTCGGGGCTGCCGCCGTCGCTCGACGCGAGGATCGCCTCGTACTTCGCCTGCTCGGCTGCAAGCGCGTCGAAGTCGGCGTCCGGCTCCGCGTACGCCGCGTAGATTTCCTCGAGTTTCTTGTTGGCCTGGAACAGGTCGCCGAGGCCTTCCTCGACGGCTTCGCGCACCGTCTTCGTCGGGTCGAGCTGCGGTTCCTGCGGCAGGTAGCCGATGTTCAGGTTCGGCATCGGCGTGGCTTCGCCTTCGATGTCCTTGTCGACGCCCGCCATGATGCGGATCAGCGTCGACTTGCCCGAGCCGTTCAGGCCGAGCACGCCGATCTTCGCGCCGGGAAAGAACGACAGCGAGATGTCCTTCAGGATCTGGCGCTTGGGCGGCACGATCTTGCCGACCCGGTTCATCGTGAAAACGTATTGGGCCATTTGGGTGTGAAATTCAGAAGTGGTTGAGACTGCCGCGCAGCGCGCGGGCGTGGCGGCGTCGGGTGATTCGGTACGGAGCGTGCCGCGCAGGGCGCGGCGGCGTCGCCGCGTGTCGGCGACGCGAGCGGCTATTGTACTTCGCCGCCGAGTGTCGCTGACAGCGGCGGGTGGCTGCAGCGGTCCGGATTGGCCATTCGGTCGAGGCTACAGCCACGCGGCGACGCCGCCGTGCCCCGAGCACGTGCCGCGCCGGTGACGGCTGAAGCTGTACGTGCCGTCGCGGCAGCGCGCGCTCGCGCCGTCGGGCACGCGGCCCGATTTCGAATGCGCGGGGGCGTGCACGGTTTCGCCGTCGCGATTGCGATACGTGTCGTGTCGGTCGAGATCGGCTTCGTTGCCGTAGCCGGTCGGCGCGCGGTAGGCATACGCGGAAGGCGTTAACGCGGCACATGCAATGACGAGTGCGGCGGACAGCGTCGCGATGCGTGTCGCGCGGCGGAGCAGGGCAGGCATGGTCTCTCTCGGTCTGTTGTTATCGGTTTCGGGCCGCATGTTAGCCGATCGGCAGAAGAAGCGCGCCGTGAGGGAGGGCGCTACGCCGCGCCGGACATCGATGCCGCGCCGTCGGCCAGTGCGGCGTCGAGGATCCATCGGCGAAAGGCGGCAACCTTTGGCCGTTCCGCGTGATGCGGCGGATAGACGAGGTAGTACGCGAAATCGTCGAGCCACGCGACATCGGCGAGCTGCACGAGCCGGCCGCTTGCCAGCTCGCCGCGCACCATCGCGGCCGGCAGCAGCCCGGCGCCCTGGCCGGCGACGATCGCCTGCAGCAACAGGCCCGAGTCGTCGAACGCGGGGCCGCGCGGCGGCCCGAAATCGTCGATCCGCTGCGCGCCGAACCAGATATGCCAGCCCTTGCGCTCGGCGTCGTGCAACTGAGGCCAGCCGACGAGTTCGGCCGGCGTCGCCGGCATGCCGAGCCGCGCGACGAGTTCGGGCGACGCGAGCGCGACGATCTCCACCGTCAGCAGGCGCTCGCTGCACAGCCCGATGTATCGCCCGAGGCCATGACGGATCGCGACATCGACGCCGTCGCGCGAGAAATCCGCCAGTGCGTGGCTCGTGACGACCTGCAGGTCGACGTCCGGGCACGCCTCGCGGAATTGCGCGAGGCGCGGGACGAGCCACGCGGATGCGAAAAATGGCGTGACGCTCACCGTCAGCACGCCGCTGTCGGCGGCGCCCGACACACGCTGCGACGCATCGGCGATCTGCCGGAACGCGTTGCGCACCGGCGGCAGGTAGTCGCGGCCGGCGGCCGTGAGCAGGATGCCGCGGTTGACGCGCTCGAACAGCTGTACGCCGAGATGCGTCTCGAGCGTGCGGATCATCTGGCTTACCGCGCCGGGCGTGACCGACAGCTCCTCGGCAGCCGCCTTCACCGACAGGTGGCGGGCGGCCGCTTCGAATGCGCGCAGCGGGTTGAGAGGCGGCAAGCGAGAACGATTCATTCAGTTTTTCTAAATCGAAAGTCCGACGAAATATCGTTTGAGACGATGCATGTGCACGAGTACCGTTGACGTAACGGATCGCATGCTTCGCGACTGCCTGTCGGCGGCCGATGCGATCAACATAGTTCAACTATATCCATGAGGCAATCCGGACGCCGCCCGGCGGCCGGTGGAACCTGAGAGGAGCATCGTCATGAACCGCCCGGGCGCATCGCGCCTTTTCTACGGCTGGTACGTGGTTGCGGCCGCGTTCGCCGTTACGTTCGTCGGTTTCGGCAGCGCCTATACGTTCAGCGCGTTCGTCGAGTCGCTGCAGCGGGATTTCGCCGCATCGCGCGGGCAGATCTCGCTCGTATTTTCGCTCGCCGGCTTCCTGTATTTCGGCTTCGGAATCGTCAGCGGGCCGCTGGCCGACCGCTTCGGCTCGCGGCGGCTGGCCGTCGCCGGGATGCTGCTGACGGGCATCGGGCTCGCGGCTGCCGGCGTCGCGCATACGCTGTTGCAGGTTTATGTCGCGTACGGGCTCGGTGTCGGGCTCGGCGTCGGCTGCGCGTACGTGCCGGCCGTCGGTGCCGTGCAGCGCTGGTTCGTGCGCCGGCGCGGCTTCGCGTCGGGGCTCGCGGTCGCCGGGATCGGCGTCGGTACGCTGGTGATGCCACCGCTCGCGTCCGCGCTGATCGCGCATGTCGGCTGGCGCGGCGCGTATATCACGCTGGCCGTGATCGCGGTCGTGATCGGCGCGGGGATGGCGTTGCTGATCGAGAACGATCCGCGCGGGCGAGGGCTGCTGCCGGATGGGGAGGCGGCGCATGAGCCCGTCGAGGGCGGTGGCGCGAACGCTTCCGTGCGCGATGCGGGGGCGTCGGTGTCCGGTGCAGCCGCGAGTCGCAAGCCGGCTGCCGGCGCGACGGTGCGCGAAGCCGTCACGTCGCGCTCGTTCGCGAGCCTCTACGCGGCATGCCTCATCTGCTCGTTCGGCGTGTTCGTCCCGTTCGTTCATCTCGTGCCGTACGCGCTCGACCATGGCGTCTCGTCATCGACGGCCGTGCTGCTGCTCGGCGCGATCGGCGTCGGCAGTACGGCCGGCCGTTTCTTCCTCGGCGGCCTCGCCGACCGCTTCGGCCGCCGCACATCGCTGCTCGCGATGTTCGCGGGCATGGCCGTCGCGCTCGTCGCGTGGGCCGGCGCCGGCACCGTCGCGACGCTTGCAGCGTTCGCACTCGTGTTCGGCGTGTTCTATGGCGGCTGGGTCGCGGTGCTGCCGGCAGTCGTGATGGACTACTTCGGCGGCCGCAACGTGAGCGGGATCATCGGCGTGCTTTATACGAGCGTCGCATTCGGCACGCTGATCGGGCCGACCGCGGCCGGCTTCATCTACGACGCGGGCGGCGGCTATCTCGTGCCGATCCTGGCCAGTGCCGCCGCGAATGCGATCGCGTTCGCAATCGTCGCGACGACAGGGCGTGCGTCGACGGCCGCACGTGCGGTGCGCGGATAGGCGCGCTTCGGCCGACGCACCATCGCGAATTCCGGTAGGGTGGCCGGATCGTGAACCGAAGGCAGGCAGCCGGGAGGCACCGTGACATTCGATGAAGTCCGGCAGATCGCGCTGGCGTGGCGCGGTGTCGAGGAAGGCACGTCATACGGCACGCCCGCACTCAAGGTGAAGGGCAAGATGCTCGCGCGGCTGCGCGAGGACGGCGACACGCTCGTCGTGAAAGGTGTCGGCCCCGACGAGCGCGCGTGGCTGATCGAATCGGAACCTGACGTGTATTACGTGACGGACCACTGCGTCGGCTGGCCGATCGTGCTGGTGCGGCTGTCGGCGGCCCATCCGGACGCCGTGAAAAACCTGCTTCTGCGAGAATGGCAGGCCGTCGTCCCCGCCAAATGGCGCGACGAGATGGCGAACGGCACGCGCTGACGCTACGCCGGTTGCGACTGGCTGACCCGATGTCGCTGGGTGCTTTCGGCGCGCTCGCGAGTCGCCACGAACGGTACAAGCGTTGCATCGATCGATGTCGATGCAACAAGTGGTTCCATCGAAATTCTTCAATTGGTTCTTAGTGAAGAACCGTTTGATGCTTACACTCCTTCGCTTCGAAGGCAGCTGACGAAAGCCGACGGAAAGGGCGCATGCGATGCGCCGGCGCCCTGCGCGCCGCATCGCACCCGCAGCTTCGCAGACTGCGTCGCGCACCGTTCCGGAACGGCCCCCGATCCGGCTGCGCGCCTGCCACCCATGCAGGCGCCGCATCCGGGCCGGCTCAAGAACCACAATCCCCCGTGCTGCCTTCACGCGATACCCGGCCATACCGGAACCGTTTTTTGGAGAGAGACAGATGAGTGGAAGCAACACAGGCCTCGGTACTGGCCTGAAGCAGCGGCACGTGACAATGATGTCGATTGCCGGCGTGATCGGCGCGGGCCTGTTCGTCGGCTCCGGCCACGCCATCGCGGAAGCCGGCCCGGCGTCGATCCTCGCGTATGCGATCGCGGGGGTGCTGGTCGTGCTCGTGATGCGCATGCTCGGCGAGATGGCAGTCGCCCATCCGGACAGCGGGTCGTTCTCCACCTATGCCGATCGCGCGATCGGCCACTGGGCCGGTTTCTCGATCGGCTGGCTGTACTGGTGGTTCTGGGTACTGGTGATTCCGATCGAGGCGACCGCCGCCGCGACCATTCTCAATGCATGGTTCCCCGGCGTTGCAACCTGGATCTTCGCGCTCGGCATCACGCTGGTGCTGACGGTCACCAATCTCTTCTCGGTCAAGAACTACGGTGAATTCGAATTCTGGTTCGCGCTGATCAAGGTCGTCGCGATCGTCGTGTTCCTGTGCATCGGCGGTGCGGCGATCGTGGGCATCATCCCGGCGCCGGCCGTATCGGGCGTGTCGAACCTGTTCGTGCATGACGGCTTCATGCCGCACGGCGCCGGCGCGGTGCTCGCGGCGATGCTGACGACGATGTTCTCGTTCCTCGGCACCGAGATCGTGACGATCGCGGCCGCCGAATCGGACAACCCGCAACGCCAGATCGTGCGCGCGACGAATTCGGTGATCTGGCGTATCACCTTGTTCTATCTCGGCTCGATTCTCGTCGTCGCGGCCATCGTGCCGTGGAACGACCCGCTGCTGCCGAAGCACGGCTCGTATCAGCGCGCGATGGAGCTGATCGGCATCCCGAACGCGAAGGCGATCATCGACGTGATCGTGCTCGTGTCGGTCGCGAGCTGCCTGAATTCGGCGCTGTACACCGCGTCGCGGATGCTGTTCTCGCTGTCCAAGCGCAAGGATGCGCCCGCGTTCCTGCACCGCACCGATGCGACCGGCACGCCGCGCGCGGCCGTGCTCGCGTCGACCGCGTTCGGTTTCGTGACCGTGATCGCGAACTACCTGATGCCGGAACAGGTGTTCGGCTTCCTGCTGGCGACGTCAGGCGCGATCGCGCTGCTCGTGTATCTCGTGATCGCGATCTCGCAGCTGCGGATGCGCAAGACGCTCGAATCGACCGGCGCGGACCTGACGCTGCGGATGTGGTTGTTCCCGTGGCTCACGTGGGCGGTGATCCTGTTCATCTGCGGCACGCTGACCGTGATGCTCGTGAGCGAGGATCACCGGATGGAAGTGGGTGCGACGGCCGTGCTGGCGCTGATCGTGCTGCTGGCGTCGTGGCTGAACAAGCGTGGTCGCGATGCACAGGCGAGTGAAGGGCGGCGCGTGTCGGCGACGTGATGGCGTGAAGTGATGGCGGGCGGAAAGCCCGCGTCACGAAAAATGGCCCGATCGGCGTTTGCCGGTCGGGCCATTTGTTTTTCGTGCCGCAGCACGCGTTGCGCGATGCCATGCATATCGCATGGCATCGGCCAATGCAGCTGTCAGACGTTGAACAGGAAGTTCATCACGTCGCCGTCGTGCACGACATATTCCTTCCCTTCCGCGCGCATCTTGCCGGCTTCCTTCGCGCCTTGCTCGCCCTTGTAGGTGACGTAGTCGTCGAACGCGATCGTCTGCGCGCGGATGAAGCCGCGCTCGAAGTCGGTGTGGATCACGCCGGCTGCCTGCGGCGCCGTGTCGCCGATATGGATCGTCCACGCGCGCACTTCCTTCACGCCGGCGGTGAAGTAAGTTTGCAGGCCGAGTAGCTTGAACCCCGCGCGGATCACGCGGTCGAGGCCCGGCTCTTCCATGCCCATGTCGGCGAGGAACGCTTCCTTGTCCGCATCGTCGAGATCGGCGATTTCCGCCTCGATTGCCGCGCACACGGCCACGACCGGCGCATTCTCGCTTTCCGCGTACTTGCGGACCGCGTCGAGGTGCGGGTTGTTCTCGAAACCGTCGTCCTTCACGTTGGCCACGTACATCGCCGGCTTCGCGGTGATCAGGCAGAACGGCTTCAGCAGCGCCTCTTCGTCATCCGACAGCGCGAGGCCGCGCACGGCCTTGCCCTGGTCGAGCTGCGCGCGCACCTTTTCGAGCACCGAGACGAGCTTCGCCGCTTCCTTGTCGTTGCCCGACTTCGCAGCCTTCGAATAGCGCGTGAGCGCCTTTTCGACGGTGCCGAGGTCGGCGAGGGCGAGTTCGGTGTTGATCACTTCGATGTCGTCGATCGGGCTGACCTTGCCGGCGACGTGAATGACGTTCTCGTCCTCGAAGCAGCGCACGACGTGCGTGATCGCGTCGGTTTCGCGGATGTTCGCGAGGAACTGGTTGCCGAGGCCTTCACCCTTGCTCGCGCCCGCGACGAGGCCCGCGATGTCGACGAATTCGACGACGGCCGGCACGACACGCTCCGGCTTGACGATCTCGGAGAGCGCCTTCAGGCGCGTATCGGGCACTTCGACGATGCCGACGTTCGGCTCGATCGTGCAGAACGGGTAGTTCTCGGCGGCGATGCCGGCCTTGGTCAGCGCATTGAACAGGGTGGACTTGCCGACGTTGGGCAAGCCGACGATGCCGCATTTGAGACTCATGGAATCCTTCGGACGGGTAAGGCGGCGCGGCCGGACAGGGCACGGCGGCGCGGGAAAAAAGGGCGGCCGGCGCTTGAGGCGCGGCGGGCCGACGGTCAAAGGCGCTATTGTACCGTGCCGACGCCCCGGATTCCGGGCTCGCGCCGAATGGCCGCTGCGGCGGGCCGCCGCGCTGCCGCATCGGCCTGCGATTCTGCTGATTTCCCGCAAAGTCCTGCCGCGTAAGGGTTTGGCCCCGCGGCTATAATGCCCGCCATGACTGCCCACCACACCTTCGACGTCGCCGTGGTCGGCGGCGGGCTCGTCGGCAAGACGGCCGCGCTCGCGCTGACCCAGTCCGGCTACAAGACAGCCCTGCTCGCCCAGCCGGCCACGCCGCGCCCCGCCGATCTCGCATTCGACACGCGCGTCTACGCACTGTCCTCCAGTTCGCAGGCCTTGCTCGAGCGGCTGCGGGTCTGGCAGGCGCTCGATCACAGCCGGCTCGCACCGGTCTACGACATGCGCGTGTACGGCGATGCGCACGCGGAACTGCATTTCTCCGCGTACCAGGCGTCCGTGCCGCAACTCGCATGGATCGCCGAATCGTCGCTGGTCGAGGCGTCGCTCGACGCCGCGCTGCGGTTCCAGCCGAATCTGACGTGGTTCGATGCACGCGCACAGGGTTTCGACGTGCGCGACGACGCGGCCGTGCTCACGCTGTCGTCGGGGCAGGTGCTGGAAGCGGACCTCGTCGTCGGCGCGGACGGCGCGCATTCGTGGGTGCGCTCGCAAATGGGGGCCAAGGTCGAGCGGCGCGACTACCGGCAAACCGGCGTCGTCGCGAACTTCAAGGCGTCGCTGCCGCACCGCGAGACCGCTTACCAGTGGTTCCACGAAGGCGAGATCGTCGCGCTGCTGCCACTGCCGGACGGCCATGTATCGCTCGTCTGGTCCGCGCACACCGCGCATGCTGACGAATTGCTCGCACTCGATCCGGCGCAGCTCGCGGCCGAGGTCGAGCGCGTGTCGCACGGCCAGGTCGGCACGCTCGACTGCGTGACGCCGGCTGCCGGCTTCCCGCTGGCGCTGCAGACGGTCGACAAGCTGATCGCACCGCGCGTCGCGCTCGTCGGCGATGCCGCGCACCTGATCCACCCGCTCGCGGGGCAGGGGATGAACCTCGGCTTGCGCGACGTCGCGGCGCTTGCCGACGCGATCGCGGGCAAGGAAAGCTTCCGCAACCTCGGCGATACGGTGCTGCTGCGCCGCTACGAGCGTTCGCGCCGCGAGGACATCCGCGCGCTGATGGTCGCGACCGACGGGCTGCAGCGGCTGTTCGCGGTGCCGGGCTCGCTCGCGAAGGCCGTGCGCAATGCGGGCATGGCCTTCGTCGGCGCGCAGCCGCTGGTAAAGCGCTGGCTCGTGTCGGCCGCGCTCGGCTGATCGATCGAACCTTCGGCCGCTTCGCCGGTCGGACACGGTTCCGTTACGGCGTACACTGTGCCGTGCACACCGATTGAGCTGAAGGAAGATTTCAATGAAAAAAACGATCCGCATCGCGTCGCTGGCGCTGGCCGTCACGATGGCGACGCTTGGCTGCACCGCGCAGGCCGACCAGACCACCGACAAGCTGAAAGCGACGCTGCAGGCCCGCCTCGGCAGCGACGCGCCGATCAAGAGCGTGTCGAAAGCGCCGGTCGCGGGCCTTTACGAAGTGAACCTCGGCTCGCAGATCATCTATAGCGATGCGGCAGGCGACTACGTGCTGCTCGGCGATCTCGTCGACACCAAGACGCACAAGAACCTGACCGACGCGCGCCTGTCCGAAATCAACAAGATCGATTTCGCAAGCCTGCCGTTCGCGAATGCGATCAAGGTCGTCAAGGGCAACGGCGCCCGCAAGATCGCGGTGTTCTCCGATCCGAACTGCCCGTATTGCAAGAAGCTCGAGACGACGCTGCAGTCGGTCGACAACGTGACCGTCTACACGTTCCTGTACCCGGTTCTGTCGCCGGATTCGACCGCGAAGTCGAAGGCGATCTGGTGTGCGACCGACCGCGCGAAAACGTGGGAGGGCTGGATGCTCGACCACCGCGCGCCGTCCGGCGCCGGTACCTGCGATACGACCGCGCTCGACAAGAACCTCGCGCTCGGCCGCGGGATGAACGTCACGGGCACGCCGACGATCTTCCTGCCGGACGGCCGCCGCCTGCCGGGCGCCGTGTCGGCCGACCAGCTCAACCAGGCGCTCGCCTCGAGCAAGTAACCGATCACACGCCGGGCCGCATGACCCGGCCAGCGAGGGGCGCCCGCATGATCTGCCGGCGCCTCTCTTCGTTTTCGCCGCCGTATTCGACCGATTGCCACGATGACCCAGCCGATCCGCTATTCGATTGTCCCGAAAGATCTTGCCGCGCACCTGTTCGAAGTGTCGGTGACGGTCGCCGATCCCGATCCCGAAGGCCAGCGCTTTTCGTTGCCAGTATGGATTCCGGGCAGCTACCTCGTGCGCGAGTTCGCGCGCAACATCGTGACGCTCGGCGCCTTCAACGACGCGGGCCGCAAGGTGCGGATCGCGAAGACCGACAAGCACACGTGGCAGGCCGCACCCGTGAACGGTGCGCTGACGCTGCGCTACGACGTGTATGCGTGGGACCTGTCGGTGCGCTCCGCGTATCTCGACGAAACGGGCGGCTTCTTCAACGCGACGGCCGTGTTCCTGAGCGTCGCGGGCCGCGAGGACGCGCCATGTGAAGTCGACATCGCGAAGCCGGCCGGTGCGGCGTTCCGCGCGTGGCGCGTCGGTACGTCGCTGCCCGAGGGGCGCGGCACCAAGCGCTACGGGTTCGGTGCGTACCGCGCATCGAACTATGACGAGCTCTCCGACCATCCGGTGACGATCGGCGAATTCGCGCTCGCGACGTTCGACGCGCACGGCGTGCCGCACGACATCGTGATCGCGGGGCGCGTGACGCAGCTCGACCTGGAGCGCCTGCGCAGCGACCTGAAGCGCGTATGCGAAGCGCAGATCGCGCTGTTCGAGCCGAAATCGAAGAAAGCGCCGATGGACCGCTACGTGTTCATGACGCTGGCGGTCAGCGACGGCTACGGCGGCCTCGAGCATCGCGCGTCGACCGCGCTGATCTGCAACCGCACCGACCTGCCGGTAAAGGGGCGGCCCGAAACGACGGAAGGCTATCGCACGTATCTCGGGCTCTGCAGCCACGAGTACTTCCATACGTGGAACGTGAAGCGCATCAAGCCCGCGGCGTTCGTGCCGTACGACCTGTCGAAGGAAAACTACACGTCGCTGCTGTGGCTGTTCGAAGGCTTCACGTCGTATTACGACGACCTGATGCTGGTGCGCAGCGGCCTGATGTCGCAGGACGAATATTTCGCGGCGCTCGGCCGCACGGTCGGCGGCGTGCTGCGCGGCACGGGGCGCCTGAAGCAGAGCGTCGCCGAAAGCTCGTTCGATGCGTGGATCAAGTACTACCGCCAGGACGAGAATGCGACCAACGCGATCGTCAGCTACTACACGAAGGGCTCGCTCGTCGCGCTCGCCTTCGATCTCGCAATCCGCGCGCAGACGCGCAACAGGAAGTCGCTCGACGACGTGATGCGCCTGCTGTGGCAGCGCTACGGCCGCGATTTCTACCGCGGCAAGCAGGCGGGCGTCGAGGAGAACGAAGTCGAGGCGCTGATCGAAGAGGCGACGGGCGTCGCGCTCGGCCGCCTGTTCGCCGATGCCGTGCACGGCACGCGCGACCTGCCGCTCGCCGAACTGCTCGCACCATTCGGCGTGACGCTCGCGCCCGATGTCGCGAACGGCGCGACCGCGAAGCCGACGATCGGCGCGCGCCTGCGCGGCGGCGCGGACTGCACGTTCGCGGCCGTCTACGAAGGCGGCGCCACACATCGCGCGGGGCTGTCGGCCGGCGACACGCTGATCGCGGTCGACGGGCTGCGCGTCACGGGCACCAACCTCGATGCGTTGCTCGCGCGCTACCGGCCGGGTGACAAGGTCGAGGTTCACGCCTTCCGGCGCGACGAGCTGCGCACCGCGAAACTGAAGCTCGACGGCCCGGAAGTCACGCGCTACCGGCTGACGGCGGCCGCGAAGCCGGCTGCGGTCTCGAAGGCCCGGGAGGCCTGGCTGAAGGGGTGAGCGGTCTGAAGCGGGTATCGGGGCGCGATCAACGATTGTTCTGCTGCTGCAACAATCCGTCGCCCTGAACCCGCTTTTTCGCGGTCATGCGGCCACGCACAATGGCGTCACTCGCGCTACCCAAGCGCAACCCTACTGGAGCCTGACATGACGACCATTCTGCAAATCAATTCCGCCGCGCGTTCGCAAGGTGCGCAATCCACGCTGCTGGCCAACGAACTGACGGCAAAGCTGCAACAATCGAACCCCGGCGCGAATGTCGTGGTTCGCGACCTGCTGGCCGATGCGCTGCCGCACCTCGACGAATCGGTGCTCGGCGCGTTCTTCACGCCGGCCGACAAGCGCACCGCGGAACAGAATGCGATCGTCGCGAAGAGCGATGCACTGATCGCCGAACTGCAAGCCGCCGACATCATCGTGATCGGCGCACCGATGTACAACTTCGGCATCTCGTCGCAACTGAAGACGTACTTCGACTGGATCGCACGTGCAGGCGTCACGTTCCGCTACACCGAGAACGGTCCGGAAGGCCTGATCAAGGGCAAGAAGGTTCACGTGGTGACGGCCCGTGGCGGCAAGTATGCCGGTACGCCGAACGACAGCCAGACCCCGTACCTGCGCACGTTCCTCGGCTTCGTCGGCATGACCGACGTGAACTTCATCTTCGCGGAAGGCCTGAACCTCGGCGCGGATGCGCAAAGCGCAGCGCTGGCCGGCGCACGCGAAGCGATCGCCGCCGCGTAAGGTCGAAGCGGGTGCGCCCGCACCCGCCGTATCGCCCGATAAAAAAACGCCGCGTCCCGAAAGGGGCGCGGCGTTTTTGCATGCCGGCTGGCGCGGCCGAAAGAATCGGCGGCGCGGCGGTCAGGCGAGCGTTTCCGCCACTTCCGGCAGGCGCCAGTCGATCGGTTCGCGGCCTGCCTCGACCAGAAAGTCGTTCGCGAGCGCGAAATGGCGGCAGCCGAGGAAGCCGCGGTGCGCGGACAGCGGCGACGGATGCGGCGCCTCGAGCACGCGATGCGCGCTGGCGTCGAACAGCGCACGCTTCGCCTGCGCATGGGCGCCCCACAGCATGAAGACGAGCCCCTGATGGCGGCCGGCGAGTTCGCGGATCAGCGTGTCCGTGCACTGCTCCCAGCCGCGCTTCGCATGGCTCGCGGCGGCCCCGCGCTCGACCGTCAGCACCGTGTTGAGCAGCAGCACGCCCTGGCGCGCCCAGGTGTCGAGACAGCCGTGGCGCGGCGTGTCGTGGCCGAAGTTCGCGGCGATTTCCTTGAAGATGTTGCGCAGCGACGGCGGCGTGCGCACGGCCGGCGGTACCGAGAACGCGAGCCCGTGCGCCTGCGGCGTGCCGCGATCGTCGCCGTGGTACGGATCCTGGCCGAGGATCACGACTTTGACGTCGTCCGGGCTCGTCAGGCGCAGCGCGCGGAATACGTCGGTCGGGTAGACCGTCTTGCCGGCGGCACGCTCGTCATCGACGAAGCGGCACAGCGGCGCGTACGCGTCGCTGTCGGTAAAGGGTTTCAGCACGTCGCGCCAGACGGACGGCAGCGCGTCGAATTGCGCGGCGAGGTGCGGAACGTCGGCGGCAACGGGCTGCGGTGCAGCCGGGGCCGCAGCCGGAGCCGCGGCTTTCTTTGCGGGCTTGCGTCCGGCCGCGGGCGCTTCGGGCGCCGGGGACGGAATATCGGCCGGTGCCGTTTCCGGCACGGGATCGTCGAACAGCGACGCCTGTTGCGGCGCGCGGGAAGTCTTGCGGGTTGCCATGCGTGATGCGGGTTATTGCGCGCGCAGCCGGTAGCCGCGCTGCGCCTTGCTGATGTTTTCGGGAACGAGGCCCGGCAGCGCTTGCTGCAATTCGGCGGCGAGCGTTGCGAGCGCCGCCTCCAGGCCGTCGATCAGTTCGAGTTCGATTTCGCTGATCGGTTCGCGGCGCGTTTCGTGTTCCGCCTGGACGACGATCTCGCCGAGGTCCACCGCGGCTTCGACCGTTGCGCCGCCGATTGCGATGCGCCACAGCGTACGCGAAAAATCCGTGCGAAACAGCGCCGACAGCGTGCCGGCCGCGTCATTCAGCGCGGCGGCGGCTTCCGGCACGTCGCAGGCCGCGACGAGCGCGTCGATCTCGAGCGCATCGCCGGCGACCGGCAGCTCCCACTCGTGGCGGCTGTGCAGGCCGCCTTCCGCGCTGCCGACCGTCTTGAACGTCTGCAGCCAGCCGTCCGGCGTGCGGCGCACGCGCACCGCACTTTTCGAGCGGGCCAGCGCGAGATCGGGCGTGTCGTAATAGACGTTCGCGAGCGTGATATCGCGACCGGGTTCGCCGGTCAGCGTCTCGAAGAAGCGTCGTGCGGCGTCGGCCTGGCCGGCCGGCAGCGCGAGCTTGATTTCCTTTTCGATCGCCATCAGAAGAACATCCGTGCGAGTTCCTCGCCCGGCTGCTCGGCGCGCATGAACGCCTCGCCGACGAGGAACGTGTTCACGTTTGCCGCACGCATCGTGTCGACGTCGGTGCGCGAAAGGATGCCCGATTCGGTCACGACGATGCGGTCCGCCGGAATCATGTCGAGCATGTCGAGCGTGGTCTGGATCGACGTCTCGAACGTGCGCAGGTTGCGGTTATTGATGCCGAGCAGCGGCGTCTTGAGCGTCAGCGCCTGTTCCATCTCGTTGCGGTCGTGTACCTCGACCAGCACTGCGAGACCGAGCGAGTGCGCATACGCTTCGAGATCCTGCATCAGCGGCGTGTCGAGCGCGGCGGCGATCAGCAGGATCGCGTCGGCGCCCATCGCGCGTGCTTCCATGATCTGGTACGCGTCGACGATGAAGTCCTTGCGCAGCACCGGCAGCGTGCAGGCCGCGCGCGCTTCTTCGAGATAGCGGACGCTGCCCTGGAAGAACTGCTCGTCGGTCAGCACCGACAGACACGCGGCACCGTGCGCAGCATACGAGCGCGCGATGTCGGCCGGCACGAAATGCTCGCGCAGCACGCCCTTCGACGGGCTCGCTTTCTTGATTTCGGAAATCACGGCCGCGTGGCCGGCCGCATGCTTCGCACGCAGTGCGCCGACGAAGTCGCGCAGGTCGCGCGCGGATGCTTCCAGTTTCAGCGCCTCGAGCGGCGCGCTGCGCATGGCCGCCGCGATTTCTTCGCGCTTGACGGCGATGATTCGGTCGAGAATGTCGCTCATGTGGATTCCTGCTTGATTCGTAAGGGGAGTCAGCGCTTGAACTGCTGCGTGAAGCGAACGAGTTCGTCGACTTTCGCGCGGGCCTTGCCGCTCGCGATCGCTTCGCGGGCCAGCTGGATGCCGTCCGCGATCGACTCGGCGACGTTCGCCGCATAGAGCGCGGTGCCGGCGTTCAGCGTGACGATCTCGCGTGCGACGCCCGGCTGGTTGTCCAGCGCGCCGAGCAGCATCGTGCGCGATTCGTCGGCATTTTCCACCTTCAGCGTGCGGTTCGACACCATCTGCAGGCCGAAGTCTTCCGGATGGATCTCGTATTCGTGCACCTTGCCGTCGCGCAGCTCGCCGACGAGCGTTGCCGCGCCGAGCGATACCTCGTCCATCCCGTCCTTGCCGTACACGACCAGCACGTGCTGCGCGCCCAGGCGCTGCATCACGCGCACCTGGATGCCGACGAGGTCGGGGTGGAACACGCCCATCAGCTGGTTCGGCGCGCCGGCCGGGTTGGTCAGCGGGCCGAGGATGTTGAAGATCGTGCGCACGCCGAGTTCGCGGCGCACGGCCGCGATGTTCTTCATCGCCGGGTGATGGTTCGGCGCGAACATGAAGCCCATGCCCGTTTCGGCGATCGACGCGGCAACCTGGTCGGACTGCAGGTCGATGTTCACGCCGAGCGCCTCGAGCACGTCGGCGCTGCCGGACTTGCTCGATACGCCGCGGTTGCCGTGCTTCGCGACTTTCGCGCCGGCCGCGGCCGTGACGAACATCGACGCGGTCGAGATGTTGAACGTGTGCGAGCCGTCGCCGCCGGTGCCGACGATGTCGACGAAGTTCGAGTTGTCCTGCACCTCGACGTGGTTCGCGAATTCGCGCATCACGGTCGCGGCGGCGGCGATCTCGCCGATCGTCTCCTTCTTCACGCGCAGCCCGGTGATGATCGCGGCCGCCATCACGGGCGACATGTCGCCGCGCATGATGAGCCGCATCAGGTGCAGCATCTCGTCGTGGAAGATTTCGCGGTGTTCGATCGTGCGCTGCAGCGCTTCCTGCGGGGTAATCGTCATCGTGAGGCTCCCGTCAGGCGGCTTGCGCGGCCGCGGCGCGTGCCTGCTTCAGGAAATTCTCGAGCAGTGCGTGGCCATGCTCGGACAGGATCGATTCCGGGTGGAACTGCACGCCTTCGATCGGCAGCGTCTTGTGGCGCACGCCCATGATTTCGCCGTCGTCGGTCCAGGCGGACACCTCGAGGCAGTCGGGCAGCGATTCGCGCTCGATCGCGAGCGAGTGATAGCGCGTGACGTCGAAATGCTTCGGCAGGTCGGCGAATACGCCGCGGCAGTCGGTTTCGATCTTGCTCACCTTGCCGTGCATGATGGTCTTCGCGCGCACGACGCGGCCGCCGAAGGCCTCGCCGATCGCCTGATGGCCGAGGCAGACGCCGAGGATCGGCTTCTTGCCTGCGAATTCCTTCAGCACGTCGAGCGTGATGCCCGCGTGCTGCGGGTTGCTCGGGCCGGGCGACAGGCAGATCGCATCGGGATTCAGGCTCGCGATTTCGTCGAGCGTGATTTCGTCGTTGCGGTAGGTGCGCACGTCCTCGCCGAGTTCGCCGAAGTACTGGACCAGGTTGTAGGTAAACGAGTCGTAATTGTCGATCATGAGCAGCATGGTCAGTCTCCAGTCAGAAGTCGCTATCGAGGCCGTCCTGGACCTGTTCGGCCGCACGCAGCACAGCGCGCGCCTTGTTTTCGGTCTCTTGCCATTCGGATTCGGGCACCGAATCCGCGACGACGCCGGCCGCCGCTTGCACGTACAGGTTGCCGTTGTGGATCAGGCCCGTGCGGATCGCGATCGCGAGATCCATCTCGCCCGAGAACGACAGGTAGCCGACGGCGCCGCCGTACAGCCCGCGCTTGACCGGCTCGAGTTCGTCGATCAGTTCCATCGCGCGGACCTTCGGCGCGCCGGACAGTGTGCCGGCCGGGAACGTCGCGCGCAGCACGTCGTAGTTCGTCATGCCGGGCTTCAGCTTGCCTTCGACCGAGCTGACGATGTGCTGCACGTGCGAGTATTTCTCGATGACCATCTGGTCGGTCACGTGCACCGAGCCGATTTCCGCGATGCGGCCGACGTCGTTGCGCGCGAGGTCGATCAGCATCACGTGCTCGGCGATCTCCTTCGGATCGTTGAGCAGCTCGGTCGCGAGTTCCGCATCGCGCTCCGGCGTGTTGCCGCGCGGGCGCGTGCCGGCGAGCGGCCGGATCGTGACGATCTGGTCTTCACCGCGCTTTTCCTGGCGCACGAGGATTTCCGGCGATGCGCCGACCACGTGGAAATCGCCGAAGTTGTAGTAGTACATGTACGGCGACGGGTTCAGCGAACGCAGCGCGCGATACAGCGACAGCGGATTGTCGCGGTACGGTTTCGTCAGACGCTGGCCGACCTGGATCTGCATCAGCTCGCCGGCCGCGATGTATTCCTTCGCCTGGCGCACGGCGGCCAGGTAGTCGTCCTTCTTGAATTCGCGGAACGTCTCGGTGCGCACGCTCGCCGACGTGACCGGCGGCTGCACGGTCGTGCGCAGGCGCTGCTTCAGTTCGCGCAGGCGCTGTTTCGCCTTCGTATAGGCTTCGGCCTGGCTCGGGTCCGCGTAGATGATCAGGTACAGCTTGCCGGCGAGGTTGTCGATGACCGCGACTTCCTCGGTCAGCAGCAACTGGATGTCGGGCAGGCCGAGGTCGTCGCGCGGCGCGGTATTCGCGAGCTTCTTCTCGATGTAGCGCACCGCGTCGTAGCCGAAGTAGCCGGCGAGACCGCCGCAGAAGCGCGGCAGGCCCGGGCGCTGCGCCACCTTGAAGCGCGCCTGGAACGATTCGATGAACTGGAACGGGTCGCCGTCGTGCGTCTCGACGACTTCGCCGTCGCGCACGACTTCCGACACGCCGTTGCGGGTCCGCACGAGCGTACGGGCGGGCAGGCCGATGAACGAATAGCGGCCGAAGCGTTCGCCGCCGACCACCGATTCGAGCAGGAACGAGTTGGCGCCGGAGCGTTCGGGCTGGGCCAGCTTCAGGTAGAGGGACAGCGGCGTTTCGAGATCGGCGAGGGCTTCCGCGATCAGCGGGATGCGGTTGTAGCCTTCGTTCGCGAGCGATTGAAATTCGAGTTCGGTCATGTTCCGGTCCTGTTCGGGACGAGCGGCGCGTGCGCCAGGGATCACTTGACGCTGCGCGGGTTGCCGTCGGCGAAAGGGCGGTCGATCGAGAAGTGCCTGTTGCCGGCCGGCACTCCGGGCGTGAACGTCGCGAGCCTGCGGCCGAGCCTGAACGCAAGCGTTCTGACGCGGTAGAACTCGAGGTGGTGCGACGATCGGCGCGCGGATGCGCAGCGAGATAAAAAACGGCGCTGAAGACGTGCTTCAGCGTACCTCATCGAAGAGGTTAGCGCGACCAGCGACGCCAGGGCCAGGCTCCCCGGTCGATGCTGCTCAGACTCCGTTTTTTATTCAGAAACATGCAGATGGAAGAAATAATCAGAGGGTTGGCCGGCCGGCGTTGTGCGCGGAGATCGCGCGAGCTGCGACCAGCAACGAATCGACTATACCATCCGAATTTATCGTTTGTATAGCTTTGCCATGGTTGTAGCCGTACGGCACCGTCAGCGTCGCCATCCCGGCCGCGCGGCCTGCCAGCGCATCGTTTTCCGAGTCGCCGATCGCGACTGCCGCATCCGGTGCGACGCCGAGCGCGTTGCAGGCCGTCAGCATCGGCAGCGGATCCGGCTTCTTGCGCGCGACGCTGTCGCCGCCGAGCACGATGCCGAAGCAATCGGCCAGCCCGTACTGCTCGAGCAGCTCGACCGCGAAGCGATGCGGCTTGTTCGTCACGCACGCGAGCCGGATGCTGGCTGCGCGCAGCGCGTCGAGACCGGCGGCCACGTCCGGGTAGAGGCGCGTGTGGCGGCCGTTGATCTTCGCGTACTCGGTCTGGTAGATCGCCAGCGCGTCGTCGAAGCGGGCGTGCGCCTCGTCGGCCGCGAAGCGCGGCTTCAGCACGCTCTGGATCAGGTGTTCGGAGCCCTTGCCGACATAGCCGATCACCTCGTCGCGCGACGTGGCCGGCGCGCCGAGCTGCGCGAGCATCCCGTTCAGGCCGGCCGTGAAATCGTCGGCCGTATCGACCATGGTGCCGTCGAGATCGATCAGCGCTGCGTCGATGCGCGGCGTGGCGAAGCGGATCGGGGCGGCCTCTGGTGCGGCCCCGGCCGGCGCTTGGCCGGCGAGCGACGAGTCGGCCACGGCGTCAGCTCCGCTCGACGGTAGCGAGCGCGGCGCGCATCTCGTCGATCACCTTGCGGTAGTCCGGCTTGCCGAAGATCGCCGAACCCGCGACGAAGGTGTCGGCGCCGGCCGCCGCGATTTCCGCGATGTTGTCGGTCTTCACGCCGCCGTCGACCTCGAGCAGGATCTCGCGGCCGGTGCGCTCGGTGTACGCGTCGATCCGTGCGCGTGCTTCGCGCAGCTTGTTCAGCGTTTCCGGAATGAACGACTGGCCGCCGAAGCCCGGGTTGACCGACATCAGCAGCACGAAGTCGAGGCGATCCATCACGTGGTCGAGGTAGTTCAGCGGCGTGGCCGGGTTGAACACGAGGCCGGCCTTGCAACCGTGGTCGCGGATCAGCGACAGCGTGCGGTCGATGTGATCGGATCCTTCCGGGTGGAAGCTGATCAGGTTTGCACCGGCTTTCGCAAAATCAGGCACGATCCGGTCGACCGGGCGTACCATCAGGTGCACGTCGATCGGCACCTGGACGTGCGGGCGGATCGCTTCGCAGACGAGCGGGCCGATGGTCAGGTTCGGCACGTAATGGTTGTCCATCACGTCGAAGTGGATCCAGTCGGCGCCGGCGGCGACCACGTTGCGGACTTCTTCGCCGAGCCGTGCGAAATCGGCCGACAGGATGCTGGGAGCGATGCGGAATTGGGTCATGGCAGGGGAGCGGGGACGTTGCGGCGCAAAACCGCCATTCTACCGTCCGGCGACCCGGTGCGCGGCGGCAGGCCGTGCGGTCGAGGCCGGATTGCGCATAGAATGCCGAACCAATGCGGCGCGCCCGCGGCCCGTTGCCCATGCCGGCACGGGCAGTCATCTTCCAGCGGAAACACCATGAGTCAGTATCAGTTCACCGTTTCGGTGAAAACCAGCTACTTGCCGGAACAATCCGACCCCGATCGCCGTCAATACGCATTCGCGTACACGCTGACGATCCGCAATACGGGACAGGTCGCGGCGCAACTGATCGCGCGTCACTGGATCATCACGGACAGCGAGAACCACGTGCAGGAAGTGAAGGGGCTTGGCGTCGTCGGGCACCAGCCGCTGCTGCAGCCGGGCGAGCACTTCGAGTACACGAGCTGGGCCGTGATCGCGACGCCGGTCGGCACGATGCGTGGCGCGTACTTCTGCGTGGCGGAGGACGGCGAGCGTTTCGAGGCGCCGGTCGACGAGTTCGCTCTGCACATGCCGCGCACGCTGCATTGAGCGTGCGGAGCGCGTCAGGGTGTTAGCGCGGCTTGCGGGTGTGCTTTTTTCTGCCCGACGACGTCCACACGACGATGAAGATCAGCAGGGCGAGCGCTACGAAGGCTTCGAGCGCGAAGATGAGCATCGGATATTGGTCGAGAAAATCTGACATGGCGGTTTCCATCAAGAACGGACATTGTATGTGGTTTGGGCCCCGGGTGGCCGGGTGGGTTGCGGCTGCTGCGGCAGCGGCGCTCCTTGCAGCGTGCGGTGGCGCGCCGACGCGCACTTCATCGCTGAAGCCGCCGACCGGCGCGGCGATCGTGCCGGGTCAGGTCGCCGCGAAGCGGCTCACGCCGGTCGCGTGGCAGCAGGTGCCGGGCTGGCAGGACGATTCGCTGCTCGGCGCAACCGCCGCGTTGCGGCAGAACTGCGTGCGGCTCGCGCGCCAGCCGGCCTGGGCACGCGCCTGCGCGGCCGCCGACCGGCTCGACGAACTCGACGTCAGCAGTGCACGCACGTTCTTCGAAACGTATTTCACGCCGTTCCAGCTTGCGAACACCGACGGTACGCTCGACGGGCTCGTGACCGGCTATTACGAGCCGCTGCTGCACGGTTCGCGCGTGCGTCGCGGTCCGTATCAGTACGCGCTCTACCGCTGGCCGGCCGGTTATCGCGCAGGCGCCGCGCTGCCGGCACGCGCGCAGCTCGAACGCGCCGGCATCCTGAACGGCAACGAACTCGTGTGGGTCGACGACCCGATCGAAGCGTTCTTCCTGCAGGTGCAGGGCTCGGGGCGCGTGCTGCTCGACGACGGTTCGGTGATGCGGGTCGGCTTCGGCGGCACCAACAACCAGCCGTACCGCTCGATCGGCAAGTGGCTGCTCGATCGTGGCGAGCTGACGCCCGCCCAGGCGACGATGCAGGGCATCAAGGCGTGGGCGAAGGCGAACCCGACCCGCGTCGACGCGTTGCTCGACACGAACCCGCGGTTCGTGTTCTTCCGCGACATGCCGACCAAGGAAGACGCACCGCACGGCGGCGCGGACGGCCCGATCGGTGCACTGGGCGTACCGCTGACGCCGGAGCGCTCGATCGCCGTCGATCCGTCGTCGATCCCGCTTGGCACGCCGGTGTTCCTGCAGACCACGCGCCCGCTGACGAATACGCCGATGAACCGGCTCGTGTTCGCGCAGGATACGGGCTCAGCGATCAAGGGGGGCGTGCGGGCCGACTATTTCTGGGGGCTCGGTGACGACGCAGGCGATCAGGCCGGGCGGATGAAGCAGGTCGGCCGGATGTGGCTGCTGTTCCCGAATTCGTAATGTGACGCGGTGCGGGTGCTCGGGGTTTCTCGGGGCTGCAGCATTCGTGGAAGCGGCGATGTGCGTGGGGCACGTCGCTCTGATCGTGAGGGCGCACGTGCGGTGTCAGCTTTCGTGATGCGCTTGTCGCGTCGGCGGGTGCCTAAAGGCGTCCCGACATGAAACAGCCCGATCGGCGTTGGCCGATCGGGCTGTTTCATTTGCAGCCACGGATTCGCCGCGCGTAATTGACGCGCAGCGATTTTCGTCAGCCCTTGCGCTTGTCGACGACGCGTCGCGCCTTGCCGACCGACCGCTCGATCCCGTTCACGGGCAGCACGTTGATCACGGCCGTCACGCCGATCAGCGACTTGATGTCGTAGGCGAGCGCCTGTTTTGCCGCATGGATCGCCGCCGTATCGGGCGCGGTCTCGGGGCAAGGTTCGACATTGAGCGTCATCACGTCGAGCGGGCCTTCCTTCGTCAGCACGATCTGATAGTGCGGGGCGAGCGCGCGCTGCTTGAGCAACTGCTCCTCGATTTGCGTCGGGAACACGTTGACGCCGCGCACGATCATCATGTCGTCCGAGCGCCCGGTGATCTTCTCCATCCGGCGCATCGTACGGGCAGTACCGGGCAACAGCCGCGTGAGGTCGCGGGTCCGGTAGCGGACGATCGGCAGCGCCTCCTTCGTCAGCGACGTGAACACGAGCTCGCCGAGTTCGCCGTCCGGAAGCACTTCGCCGGTTTCGGGATCGATGATTTCCGGATAGAAGTGGTCTTCCCAGATGGTTGGACCGTCCTTGGTCTCGACGCATTCGGACGCGACGCCGGGGCCCATTACTTCGGATAGCCCATAAATGTCGACCGCATCGATGCCCATCCGCTGCTCGATCGCGACGCGCATGTCGTTGGTCCAGGGTTCCGCGCCGAAGATGCCGATGCGCAGCGAACTCTGCACGGGATCGAGACCCTGCCGCTCGATTTCGTCGGCGATCGACAGCATGTAGCTCGGCGTCACCATGATGATGTCGGGCCGGAAATCCTGGATCAGCTGCACCTGCTTCTCGGTCTGGCCGCCACCGAATGGGATCACGGTCAGCCCCGCGCGTTCGGCGCCGTAGTGCGCGCCGAGCCCGCCCGTGAACAGGCCGTAGCCATAGCTGACGTGCACCTTGTCGCCGCGGCGCGCACCGGCGGCGCGGATCGAGCGCGCGACGAGATTCGCCCATGTGTCGATGTCACCGGCCGTATAGCCGACGACCGTCGGCTTGCCGGTCGTGCCCGACGACGCATGAATGCGCGAGATCTGGTCCTGCGGCACCGCGAACATCCCGAACGGGTAACTGTCGCGCAGGTCGCTCTTCGTCGTGAACGGGAAGCGCGACAGGTCGGCGAGCGTCTTCAGGTCGTCCGGATGGACACCCGCGTCGTCGAACTTGCGACGATAGACGGGGGAGTGGTCATACGCATGCCGGAGCGACCACTTGAGGCGCTCGAGCTGCAGCGCGGTCAGCTCGTCGCGTGAGGCGGTCTCGATCGGCTCGAGCGGTAGCGGGGTAGTCATGCATGTCTCCAGTGTTTGTTATGCGCGAGCCGTCGACGTCAGCGGTCTTCCGGGATGACCGTGCCCTTGATCTGGGCGGATTTGCCGCGAAACATCGCGACGGTTTCGCCGGTCTGGTTCGTGACGCGGATGTCGTAGATGCCTTGGCGGCCGGCGCGCGCCTGCTCGATCGCCTCGGCCGTCAGTACGTCATCGCCGTGCACGGGGCGCAGGAATTCGATCGAGCAGCCGGCCGCGACGGTATTCACGTTGTACGAGTTGCACGCGAACGCGAACGTCGAATCGGCCAGCGTGAAAATGATTCCGCCATGGCAGGTCTGATGCCCGTTAAGGAATTCGGGCCGCACGCGCATCTGCAGGCGCGCGTAGCCGGCGCGGACTTCGGCGATTTCCATCCCGAACGCACGGCTGCATGCGTCGGCGTCGTACATGGCTCGCGCGGTAGCGCGGGCGAGCGCATCGGAGTCGAGCGTGGCAGTGGCGTTTGTCATGTCAACGCCCCTCGAAGCGCGGCGCGCGCTTCTCGATGAATGCCTTCACGCCTTCTGCGTAGTCGTGCGACTGGCCGAGCGTGCGCTGCAGGTCGCGTTCCATGTCGAGTTGCTGGTCGAGCGTGTTCGTGACGCTGGCACGCATCGACTGCTTGATCGATGCGATCGCGAGCGTCGGCTGCTGTGCGAGCTGGGTGGCAAGCTGGCGGGCTGATGCAGCGAGCGTGTCGTCGTCGACGGCGCGCCAGATCAAGCCCCATTGCTCGGCCTGTTCGGCCCCGAGCTTGTCGCCGGTCAGCGCGAGCCCCAGCGCGCGTGCCATGCCGACGCGTTGCGGCAGGAACCACGTACCGCCCGAATCGGGTACGAGACCGATCTTGACGAAGGCCTGGATGAAACTGCTCGAACGGGCGGCGAATACGAGATCGCAGGCGAGCGCGAGATTCGCGCCGGCGCCGGCCGCCGTGCCGTTGACGGCGGCGATCACCGGAATCGGCAGACGCTGCAGGCGGCGGATCAGTGGATTGAAGTGCTCGTCGATCAGCGTGCCGAGATCGGTGGACGCGCCCGGCGTGAAGTCGAGATCGGCCAGGTCCTGGCCCGCGCAGAAGCCGCGCCCCGCACCTGTCAGGATCAGCGCGCGCGCGCCGGCTGCCTCGACATCATCGAGTGCCGACTGCAGCTCGCGATGCATCGCCCGCGTAAAGCTGTTCAGCTTGTCGGGGCGGTTGAGGGTAATCGTGGCTACGCTCGAGGCCTGATCGATTTCCAGCTGAATCGCCTGATAGGACATGCAGTGTCTCCTTCATGACTTCGTTATAGGCGCGCGGTGCGTCGGTTACACGCGTTCGATCGCGAGTGCGATGCCCTGGCCGACGCCGATGCACATCGTACAGAGCGCAAAGCGGCCGCCCGTACGCTCGAGTTGGTGGAGCGCCGTGGTCACGAGCCGGGCGCCCGATGCGCCGAGCGGATGCCCCAGTGCGATCGCACCGCCATTCGGGTTCACGCGCGGATCGTCGTCGGCGACGCCGAGCATGCGCAGCACCGCGAGACCTTGGGACGCGAACGCCTCGTTCAGCTCGATCACGTCGAACTGGTCGATGGTCATGCCGAGTTGGCGCAGCAGTTTCTGCGTGGCCGGCGCGGGCCCGATGCCCATCACGCGCGGCGCAACGCCGGCCGTCGCCATGCCGATGACGCGTGCGCGGCGGCGCAGGCCGTACTGGTCGGCTGCCTGCGCATTGGCGAGCAGTAGCGCGCACGCACCGTCGTTGACGCCCGAGGCGTTGCCGGCCGTCACCGAGCCGTCCGGGCGCACGACGCCCTTCAGCTTCGCGAGCGCTTCGAGCGATGTCTCGCGCGGATGCTCGTCGCGCGAAACCACCACCGGATCACCTTTCTTCTGCGGAATCGTGACAGCAACGATTTCGTCGGCGAGCGTACCGTCCTGCTGCGCACGCGCGGCTTTTTGCTGGCTGCGCAGCGCGAACAGATCCTGGTCGGCGCGGCTGACGTTGTAGTCGACCGCGACGTTTTCGGCCGTCTCGGGCATCGAATCGACGCCATAGAGCTGTTTCATCAGCGGATTGATGAAGCGCCAGCCGATCGTCGTGTCGAAAATGTCGGCCTGGCGTGCGAACGCGCTCGTGGCCTTGCCCATCACGAACGGCGCACGCGTCATGCTCTCGACGCCGCCTGCGATCATCAGGCGCGCCTCGCCCGCCTTGATCGCGCGCGCGGCTGTGCCGACCGCGTCCATCCCGGAGCCGCACAGCCGGTTCAGCGTCGTGCCGGGCACGTCGGTCGGCAGGCCGGCGAGCAGCGCCGACATGCGCGCGACGTTGCGGTTGTCCTCGCCGGCCTGGTTCGCGCAGCCGTAGATCACGTCGTCGGTCGCCGTCCAGTCGACGTCACGGTTGCGCTCGACGAGCGCCTTGAGCGGCACCGCACCGAGGTCGTCGGCACGGACATCTTTCAGGGCGCCGCCGTAGCGGCCGATGGGAGTGCGAATCGCGTCGCAGATATAGGCGTCTGTCATGGGCGTATCGATGAGCAACGAACCAGCCGGGTGGCGGATTCGTTCATGGTAGAGAACGTGGCGGCGTTTGCACGTCGGCCATTCGGGTTATGCCGGTTGGCCGGCTTCCATGGGTGCTGCTTTCGGCGCAACATGGACACGGCTTTGCACCACGCGGAATCGGTTGGCGACGAACGCCGGGTCGGCCAACGCCGCGTTGGCTGCCGGGTTCGCGCCCGTGCCGTGGAAATCCGAGAACGCTGCCGACTGGTTCACGAACACACCGCCCGTCAGGTTGATCGACAGCGCGACGCCACCGCGCACCGCCGCATCGTGGGCGGCGTCGACGATCGCGTCGTCGGTGCTGTAGACGGAGAGGGTCAGCGCGCCATGTTCCGCCGCGATTTCCCCGGCGAGGTCGAGCGACTGCGCGGTCGAGTCGGTCGCGATCACGAACGAGATCGGGCCGAACCATTCCTGCGTGAATTTCTCGCGATCGGCCACGTCGAGTTGCAGCACGAGCGGCGTGCGCACTCGGGCATCAGGGAACGCAGGGTGCTGGAGGGGCAGGCTGTCGGCGAGCACGCGGCCGAGCTGGCGGGCATCGTCGATGCGTGCGGTCACGCCTTCGTTCTGGATTGCGCCGATCAGTTCGACCGAGCGTGCCGGGTCGCCGGTGAGTTTTTGCACGGCAATGGCGATGGCCTGTGCGACCTCGTCGAAGCTCGCATGGCCGTCCGCCGTCCGGATGCCGTCGCGCGGCACGTAGATGTTCTGCGGTGCCGTGCACATCTGGCCGGAGTACAGCGCCAGCGAAAACGCGATGTTCTTTGCGGTGGCCTTCAGGTCGTCGGTCGAGTCGATCACGATCTGGTTGACGCCAGCCTTCTCTGTATAGACCTGTGCCTGGTGGGCATGGCGTTCGAGCCACGTGCCGTTTTGCGTGCTGCCGGTGAAGTCGATCAGCTTGATCTCGGGGCGCAGCGCGAGATCCTGGACGAGTGCGCCGTCGTTGGGTTCGGTCGCGAGGAGCGTGACGACGTTCGGATCGAAACCGGCTTCGCGCAGCACGTCGCGAGCGATCCGGACGGTGATGGCGAGCGGCAGGATCGCGCCCGGATGCGGCTTGACGATCACGGTGTTGCCGGTTGCGAGATCGGCGAACAGGCCGGGATAGCCGTTCCAGGTCGGGAAGGTGCAGCAGCCGAGCACGAGCCCGGTGCCGCGCGGGACGATCGTGTAGCGCTTGTGCATCGCGAGCGGCGGGTTCTTGCCTTGCGGCTTTTCCCAGTGCGCGTCAGCCGGGATGCGGCGCAGTTCGTCCCATGCATAGGCGACTGCCTCGAGCGCACGATCTTGGGCGTGCGGGCCGCCGGCCTGGAACGCCATCATGAATGCCTGCCCCGTGGTGTGCATCACGCTGTAGGCGATTTCGAAGCTGGCGCGATTCAGGCGCGCGAGGATTTCGAGGCTGACGCCGATCCAGGCGCTCGGGCCGGCTTCGCGCCACGAGCGCTGTGCTGCGGCAGCGGCAGCGATTAGTTCGTCGGGCGTCGACTTCGGATACCGGATGCCCAGTGCAATACCGTACGGCGAGCGCTCTGCGCCGACCGTTTCTCCGGACGCCGGCTGGTCGAGCGCGAACGTCTTGTCGAGGTGCGACTTGAATGTGGCTTCGCCATCTGCGTTCGCGCTTTCCCCGTACACTTTGGGGCTCGGCATTTCGGCGAACGGGCTCCAGTACCCGCGGCTCTCGATGGCGGCGAGTGCGTGTTTCAGCGTGTCTTCGTGCTTCGTGAACAGTGCATGGGTCATGGCGGCAGCCTGATGGACGTTGAGAGGGGTTGGATCGATTAATTAACCGACCGGTTGGTCGGAGAATGGTAGCATCAAACTATTCGCATGTGCGAGGCGTTTCTCATTTCATTGATCGAGGAGAAATAGATGGCTTACGAGAACATCCTGGTGGAGACCCGGGGGCGTGTCGGGCTGGTTACGCTGAACCGTCCGAAGGCGCTGAATGCGCTGAACGATGCGCTGATGGATGAACTGGGCGCCGCGCTGAAAGCGTTCGATGCGGACGATGGCATTGGTGCGATCGTCGTGACCGGGAGCGAGAAGGCATTCGCCGCCGGCGCGGACATCGGCATGATGGCGACCTACTCCTATATGGATGTCTATCGGGGCGACTACATCACGCGCAACTGGGAGACGGTCCGCGAGATCCGCAAGCCGATCATTGCCGCGGTTTCGGGCTTTGCGTTGGGCGGTGGCTGCGAGCTGGCCATGATGTGCGACATCATCTTCGCGGCGGACACAGCCAAGTTCGGCCAGCCGGAAATCAAGCTGGGCGTCATGCCGGGCGCGGGCGGCACGCAGCGCTTGCCGCGCGCGGTGTCGAAAGCGAAGGCGATGGATATGTGTCTGACGGCTCGCTTCATGGATGCTGCCGAAGCGGAGCGCGCGGGGCTCGTGTCGCGCGTGCTGCCGGCCGACACGCTGCTCGACGAGGCGCTTGCCGCCGCGGCGACGATCGCCGAGTTTTCGCTGCCGGCGGTCATGATGGTCAAGGAGTCGGTGAACCGCGCGTACGAGACGACGCTGGCCGAAGGCGTCCACTTCGAGCGTCGGCTGTTCCATTCGCTGTTCGCGACCGAAGACCAGAAGGAAGGGATGGCGGCATTCGTCGAAAAACGGAAGCCGGTATTCAAGCACCGCTGATTGGGCTGCCCAGGTAGGTGGGCAGCGGCTGGTCGGTATCGGCTGTTGGCGCGATTGCCCGGTCGGTCGTACCCGAGCCCCCGTGCGCGTCAGCGCACGGGGGCTTTTCAAAATATTTTCACAAAGGGCTTGCGTAGATGGGGGTGGGTGCTTAGAATCACGCCTCTTTCGCGCTAACGGAAACGCGGCGCGGGAGAAGGGAAGCAGGGCGGGTGGTGTGCTGGAGTCTGAGGCGCACAGCTGGCCTGGAAGTTGAGCCCCGCAGTCGCAACGATGGTGTAAAAAAGTTGTTGACGAGCTGCGAAACACGGTTCATAATCTCGCTTCTCTGCTGCTGAAAACGCAGCGCTGCTGAGAAACACGAAGTTCCTCGCAGAAACGCTCTTTAAAAATTAACAGCCGATAAGTGTGGGCGCTTGATGGAA
>NZ_VWWH01000058.1:0-47487 GCF_011753045.1 Burkholderia sp. Ap-955 | reverse complement strand
CGCCCTGGCCGTGCGCGCAAGCGCGCGCGGCGATCTCGACGCGCGCACCGACGCCGCGCTCGCGTGGCTCGATGCGCCGGGCAACGCGCTCGTCACGCTGAACGATCCGGCCTACCCGCCACGGCTGCGCGACCTGCACGATCCGCCGCTGCTGCTATATGTAAAGGGCCGGCTCGACCTGCTGCACGCGCGCAGTCTCGCCGTGGTCGGCAGCCGTCACGCCACGCCGCAGGGGCTCGCCGACGCAACGCGCTTCGCACGCGAACTGTCCGACGCCGGGCTGCCGATCGTGTCGGGCCTCGCGCTCGGGATCGACGCCGCCGCACATCGTGGCGGGCTCGACGGCCGGTCGGGCACGGTCGCGGTGATCGCGACCGGCGCCGATCTCGTCTACCCGGCGCGGCACCGCGCACTCGCCCACGAGATCGCCGCGCACGGCGCGATCGTGTCGGAATGGCCGCTCGGCACGCCGGCCCGCGCCGCCCACTTCCCGCAGCGCAACCGGCTGATCGCCGCGCTCGCGATCGGCGCGCTCGTCGTCGAGGCCGCGCCGCGCTCCGGCTCGCTGATCACCGCGCGGCTCGCGAACGAACTGGGGCGGGACGTGTTCGCGATGCCGGGCTCGATCCATGCGCCGTTGGCACAGGGCTGCCACGCATTGATCCGCGACGGCGCGAAGCTGACGGCGGCGCCGCTCGATGTACTCGAGGAATACGGGCTGGGAGAATCGAAAACCGGCACGGCGGGCGGTGCGGCGCGTTCCGGGCATCCGTGCGCGGACACCGGCGACCTCCGCGAAACCGAAGCCGCCGTTCAGCGTGCCGCTACCGGTGTTATCCAAACCGGCGACGCCGTTCCGGCCACCGCGCCCGCCCGAGACGAAGTACCACCGCCAGCGCCACCGCTGCCCGCCACCCCGTCCGAACAGGCCGTGCTTGCCGCATTGGGATACGGCCCCGTCACCTACGAATGGCTCGCCGAGCACAGCGGCCTGTCTGACGACGTGCTGCACCGCGCGCTGCTTGCGCTGGAACTGGCCGGTCGCATCGCCAGCCTCCCCGGCGGACGCTTCGCGCGGCTTGACGCAGCACGCACCCCGCCCGTGCATGGCGTGCTACATTCCCCCGCATAGGGGCGGCCCGGCCGCCGACGATACCCAAGGAAATCCATGCCCGCGCTGAATCTCGACACCGATGCGGATCGGATCGCCGAGCGCCTCGCCGATCCCGGCACGTTGCTCGTCGCCTGCCTGTGCGCCGAGTGGTGCGGCACGTGCCGCGACTACCGGACGGCCTTCGACCAGCTCGCCGACGCGCATCCGGACGCCTGCTTCGCCTGGATCGACATCGAAACGCATGCCGACCAGCTCGACGATCTCGACGTCGAGAACTTCCCGACGATCCTGATCGAAGATACCCACACCGCCCGCTTCTTCGGCACGGTGCTGCCGCATGCGGCGATCGTCGAGCGGATGCTGTCCGACCTGAGCGCGGTACCGGGTGCGCCGCACGCACCGAAATTGCGCAACATCCTGGCCGTCGAAGCCTGAATTCGCGAGCCGGCCCGGTGGTTTCGCGCACATTTGCGCGCCCCGCCGCGCCGGGCGCTTGCCGCCGTTGCAGCCCCCCTCTATGATGAGCCGCTTTTTGCACGCCGAGCCGCCATCGCTGCGGCGTGTGCTATAAAGCGGTCGTAAAAGGGACCCACAACCGGCGAACCCGGTCTACCAACACACACCTGTCATGTCCAAAGCACTGATCATTGCGGAAAAGCCTTCTGTCGCGAACGACATCGCACGCGCTTTGGGCGGCTTTACCAAGCATGACGAGTATTACGAAAGCGACGATTTCGTCCTTTCGTCCGCTGTCGGCCACCTGCTGGAAATCGCCGCCCCGGAAGAGTACGAGGTCAAGCGCGGGAAATGGAGCTTCGCGCATCTGCCCGTCATCCCCCCGCATTTCGACCTGAACCCGATCGCAAAAAGCGAGTCGCGCCTCAAGGTGCTCACCAAGCTGTTGAAGCGCAAGGACGTCGACCGCCTGATCAACGCATGTGACGCGGGACGCGAGGGCGAGCTCATTTTCCGCCTGATCGCGCAGCACGCGAAAGCGAAGCAGCCGGTCCAGCGCCTGTGGCTGCAGTCGATGACCCCGCAGGCGATCCGCGACGGCTTCGCGAACCTGCGCAGCGACGCGGACATGCTGCCGCTCGCGGACGCCGCACGCTGCCGCTCGGAAGCCGACTGGCTCGTCGGGATCAACGGCACCCGCGCGATGACCGCGTTCAACAGCAAGGGCGGCGGCTTCTTCCTGACGACAGTTGGCCGCGTTCAGACGCCAACGTTGTCGATCGTCGTCGAACGCGAAGAGAAAATCCGCCGCTTCATCCCACGCGACTACTGGGAAGTGAAGGCCGAATTCGCATGCGCGGGCGGCTTCTACGAAGGCAAGTGGTACGACCCGAAATTCAAGCGCGACGAATTCGATCCGGAAAAGCGCGACTCCCGCCTCTGGAGCCTGCCGGCTGCCGAAACGATCGTCGCCGCGTGTCGCGACCAGGTCGGCACGGTCTCCGAGGAATCGAAGCCGTCGACGCAGCTGTCGCCGCTGCTGTTCGACCTGACGAGCCTGCAGCGTGAAGCGAACAGCCGCTTCGGCTTCTCCGCGAAGAACACGCTCGGCCTCGCGCAGGCACTGTATGAAAAGCACAAGGTGCTGACCTACCCGCGTACCGATGCGCGCGCACTGCCGGAAGACTACCTGTCGACGGTCGAGTCCACGCTCGAGATGCTCAAGGAGAGCAACAACTACCTGCCGCATGCGAAGCAGGTGCTCGACAAGGGCTGGGTGAAGCCGAACAAGCGGATCTTCGACAACTCGAAGATCAGCGACCACTTTGCAATCATCCCGACGCTGCAGGCGCCGAAGTCGCTGTCCGAGCCGGAGCAGAAGCTGTACGACATGGTCGTGAAGCGCTTCCTCGCCGTGTTCTTCCCGGCCGCCGAATTCCGCGTCACGACGCGGATCACCGAAGTCGCCGGCCATCACTTCAAGACCGAAGGCAAGGTGCTCGTCGAGCCGGGCTGGCTGCAGGTGTACGGCCGCGACGCCGAAGGCGCGGATGCGAACCTCGTGCCGGTGCAGAAGGACGAGAAGGTGAAGACGGACGAAATCGCCGCCGTCGCGCTCGTCACGAAGCCGCCCGCACGCTACTCGGAAGCAACGCTGCTGTCCGCGATGGAAGGCGCGGGCAAGCTCGTCGAGGACGACGAACTGCGCGAGGCGATGGCCGCGAAGGGCCTCGGCACGCCGGCCACGCGCGCGGCGATCATCGAAGGCCTGCTCGGCGAGAAATACCTCGTGCGCGAAGGCCGCGAACTGATCCCGACCGCGAAGGCATTCCAGCTGATGACGCTGCTGCGCGGGCTCGGCGTGAAGGAACTCACCGCGCCCGAGCTCACCGGCGAATGGGAATACAAGCTGTCGCAGATGGAACGCGGCAACCTCGGGCGCGAAGCGTTCATGCAGGAAATCGCCCGCATGACGCAGCAGATCGTGAAGCGCGCGAAGGAATACGATTCCGACACGATCCCCGGCGATTACGCGACGCTCGAGACGCCGTGCCCGAACTGCGGCGGCCAGGTGAAGGAAAACTACCGCCGCTTCGCGTGCACGAAGTGCGAGTTCTCGATCTCGAAGATCCCGGGCAGCCGGCAGTTCGAGATCCCGGAAGTCGAGGAGCTGCTGCGCGAGAAGACGATCGGCCCGCTGTCCGGCTTCCGCAGCAAGATGGGCCGCCCGTTCTCGGCGATCCTCAAGCTGTCCTTCGACGACGAGACGAAGAACTACAAGCTGGAGTTCGACTTCGGCCAGGACACGGGCGGCGAGGAGGGCGAAGCGCCCGACTTCTCCGCGCAGGAGCCGGTCGGGGCGTGCCCGAAGTGCAAGGGCCGCGTGTTCGAGCACGGGATGAGCTACGTGTGCGAGCACTCGGTGGCCAACCCGAAGACTTGCGACTTCCGCTCGGGCAAGGTGATCCTGCAGCAGGAAATCACGCGCGAGCAGATGGGCAAGCTGCTTGCCGACGGCCGCACAGATCTGCTGCCGAACTTCAAGTCGTCGCGCACGGGCCGCAACTTCAAGGCCTTCCTCGTGAAGCAGCCCGACGGCAAGATCGGCTTCGAGTTCGAGAAGAAGGAGCCGAAGGCCGCTGCCGCGAAGAAGACGGCAAAATCAGCGACGAAGGATGCCGAAACCGTGACGGAAGGCGCCGAAGAGAAACCGGCACCGGCTCGCAAGACCGCCGCCAAGACCGCGACCAAGACGGCCGCTCGCAAAACGACGGCACGCAAGACCGGCTCGTAACGACCGGGCCGCCGGGGCTTCCCCCGGCGCATCCGGCTCCGGCAGGCAGCCATAAAAAAACGCGGATCGATTGCTCGATCCGCGTTTTTCTTTGCGCCGGCGGCAACCGCCGCCCGGCCGTCGCGCCGTTACAGCGGCGACGGTGCCGCGACGCGCGTGCGCGGCGAACGCGGCAGGCGAGGCGACAGGTTCGGGTCGGCCGGCTCCGGCTGCTCGGCACGCGTCTCGACGCCGATCGGCGCGAGCGCCGGACTCTGCGCGGCCCACTGCTCGCCCATCGTCGCGTCGGTCGAGTGGCTGAAATGCTCGACGAGGTGGTCGATGAACGTGCGCACCTTCGCGGGCAGATGGCGCCGGCTCGGGTAAGCGATGTTGATCTCGACCTGCGGCAGCCGGAAATCCGGCAGCAGCCGCACGAGCGCGCCGCGCGCGATGTCGCCGCCGATCAGGTAGCTCGGCAGGATCGCGACACCCATCCCGAGCAGCGCGAACTGGCGCAGCATCGCGGTGTTGTTCGCGACGATCACGTTGGTCGGGCGCACGCGCACTTCACCGTCCGGCCCCGTGAACACACGCTCGTCACCCCAGTATTCGGTCGGCAGGCTCAGGCTCGGGTGCTCGGCGAGATGCTCCGGATGGGTCGGCACGCCGTGCTTCTCCAGATAGCTCGGCGTCGCGCACACGGTCATGCAACCGGTGGTCAGCCGCCGCGTGACGATGCTCGCGCTGCGCATCTGGCGCGTGACGACGATGCCGACGTCAAAGCCTTCCTCGACGAGATCGACCTGCCGGTCGACCAGCGTGAGATCCGGCACCACTTTCGGGAAATTCTCCGTGTACGACTGCAACACGGGCGCGAGGTTGTGCAGGCCGAACACGACCGGCGCAACGATGCGCAACGTTCCGACCGGCTCGTGATTGCGCGCAACGACCATCTGCTCGACGTCCTCGAGCTCATCGAGGATCTGGCGAGCCCGCTCCAGATAGACCTGGCCCGACTCCGTCAGCGAAAGGCTGCGCGTGGTGCGGTTCAACAAACGCGTGCCGAGCCGGCCTTCCAGATCGGCGACGTGACGCGTCGCGACCGCGTTGGAAATATCCATTGCACTCGCGGCCCGCGCAAAACTGCCGAGATCTGCAACCTTGACGAACACGCGCATCGACTGCAAATGATCCATAAACGACTCCTGCCGCTGTTACAACTTCAAAAAGATGAAGCAAATGCGTAATTCTCCTACGACAGCGGAAATGATGCAGAGTTGCTCAACAAGGCCGTGGTTGACGATAAAAATAGTCAAAAATCCTCGGCTTCTGCGGATAGTTGATCCAATTATTCTGATTGGAGCAACAATTGGGTGAACCTCGTCGAGTAAGTGGCCGAATCAGGAAGGACGTATTTGATGCGACACAACAGCGCACCCTTCCGCCCGCCGCGCAAGCGGCTCCGGGTCAGGCTGCCGCCGATTGCGGCGGAGCGTAACAACCTGTTAAAAAGACACCATGGAGGCGGCCGACGTAGCATCATGTCGGCCCCGGCCGGGCGGGACGGGTGCGCGATGTGCGCCGCCGCCACCGCCGCTTTCAACGCGCGACACCCGCTCACCATGAAAATTGCCATCCTCGACGACTACCAGGACGCCGTCCGCAAGCTGAACTGCTTCGAGATGCTTGCCGACCACGACGTGAAGGTCTTCAACAATACGGTGCGCGGATTGGGACAACTCGCCAGCCGTCTGGCGGAAGTCGAGGCGCTCGTGCTGATTCGCGAACGGACCCCGATTTCGTCGCAACTGCTCGCCAAGCTGCCGAACCTGCGCATGATCAGCCAGACCGGCCGCATTTCGAGCCACATCGATCTCGAAGCCTGTACCGACCGCGGCATCGCGGTGCTCGAAGGCACGGGCTCGCCGATCGCCCCCGCCGAACTGACCTGGGCGCTCGTGATGGCCGCCCAGCGCCGCATTCCGCAATACGTCGCGAACCTGAAACAGGGCGCCTGGCAACAGTCGGGCCTGAAGACGTCGGCGATGCCGCCGAACTTCGGCCTCGGCCAGGTGCTGCGCGGCCAGACGCTCGGCATCTGGGGCTACGGCAAGATCGGCCGGCTCGTCGCCGGCTACGGCAAGGCGTTCGGGATGAACGTGCTGATCTGGGGCCGCGAGCATTCGCTCGAGGCCGCGCGCGCCGACGGCTATACGGCCGCCGAAAGCCGCGAAGCGCTGTTCGAGCAGAGCGACGTGCTGTCGCTGCACCTGCGCCTGCATGACGACACGCGCGGGATCGTGAAGCAGGAAGACCTGATGCGGATGAAGCCGACGTCGCTGCTCGTCAACACGAGCCGCGCCGAACTGCTCGAGGAAAATGCACTGGTCAACGCGCTGTCGCACAACCGTCCGGGAATGGTCGCGATCGACGTGTTCGAGAGCGAGCCGATCCTGCAGGGCTACAGCCTGCTGCGGATGGAAAACGTGATCTGCACGCCGCACATCGGCTACGTCGAGCGCGAAAGCTACGAGCTCTACTTCAGCGCGGCATTCCGGAACATCCTGGCGTTCGACCAGGGCGACATGTCGAGCGTCGTCAACCCGGAAGCACTGACGCCGCGCCGCGTGCGCTGAGCGCCGCGGGCCGCGCCTGCCGCGCGGCCCCGCTTTCCTGCTTCCCGTCTTCAGGCGGCCACGCGGCCGCCCGTCATCGCGCCGACGCGCGTGAGGAAATGCTCGCCGTCGCGCCGCCCGAGGTCGTACGCATGCCGCATCTGCGACGGGCTCGTGTAATCCCAACTCGAAATCGGCACCTTGCTCGACGGCTGGACGTACAGCCGCCGCTGCTCGCCGTGCGCGACCGTGAACATCTGCGGGCGCGGGTACAGCCGTGTGACGAGCACCAGCACGTCGCCCGGCGTCGGGTCGAGCGCGTCGACCGGCACGTTGTCGACCATCCCGCCGTCGAGCACGGGCCGGCCGCCGCGGCGCAGCACCGGCGTGAACGGCGGCGTGCAGGACGACTGCAGGATCAGGTCGGCGAGATCGTCGACGCGCGTGCAGGCCTGCGCGCGCACGAATTCCGGCCGAAAGCCGAGCGTGCGCCCGAGCGTCGGGTGCAGCGTCTTGCGCACATACTTCTCGATGTTGTACGCGACGAGGCCGGCGGCCACCGCGCTGCGCGCGCCGAGCCAGCGCGGCACGTGCGACACGCCGATGCGGATCTCCGGCGCCGCGGCCAGCTTCGCGAACGGCTCGCCGTAGATGTCGAGCAGCGCCTGGCGGTAAATCCGGTAATGCGGAAACACGGGCTCGCGTCCGAACAGGTTGCCCCAGTACGCGTTCTTCCGGTTGTGGCGCAGCGCCTCTTCGTAATAGCGCATCACCCAGGCGGCGTCGCGCGTATACAGCATGCACGCGGTCGCCGCGCCGGCCGAGATGCCGGTGATCACGCGCGGGCGCAGGCCGAGCGCCGGCTGGGCGACGTCCCAGAAGCCGGCCTGCCACCAGCAGCGATTGCCGCCGCCCGCAAAGACGATCTGGTCGAACATCGCGCCGCTCAGCTGACGAGCGCGTAGGTCGACGTCGCGTGAACGGCCATCTTGCCGTCCTCGTCGAACAGCTCGACTTCGCCGAATACGAGGTTGCGGCCCATCCGCAGCACGCGTGCGGTGACGAGCACGTCGCCCTTGCGCACGGGCCGCATGAAGTTCGTGTTCAGCGATACGGTGGTCATCGGCCGGAACTCGCCGAGCGCGACCGAGATCGCGACCACCATCGCGGTGTCGGCGGCCGCCGTGAACACCTGGCCGCAGATGATGCCGCCCGAATGGCGGAATTCGCCGGAAAACGGCAGGCGCAGCGTGACGCTGTCGTCGCCGATCGACACGGGGACCAGACCGAGCGAGCGGACCCAGGGGGCCAGCAGGCGATCCAGCAATTCGCGGACTGCGTTTTCGTCCATCTTCGAAAGCCCAGAAAGCGTTGCGCGACCGCCGCGCAACAGGTGTGGCGTCATCATACCGGGAGCGCGAAATCTCCGATCGCTCGATGTCGGTCCGACAGCCGCCGTTGCCGTGACGAAATATTTTCAGGAAATTCGCAGAAAGGGCTTGCAAGACCAGAAATACCCGTGCATAATCTTTCTTCTGTTGGGGGCGTTAGCTCAGTTGGTAGAGCAGCGGACTCTTAATCCGTAGGTCGAGTGTTCGAGTCACTCACGCCCCACCAGGAATTCCGAAGCCCGGTCAGCGAAAGCTGACCGGGCTTTTTCCTTTTCCGCCGCCGCATTCGTGGCGCGCCCTGTCGCAATACGCCTCCGCACGCCCGCTCCGCATCGTTTCCGCTAGAATCGTCCGACAAATATCACACGACCGGCGCAGGCACTGCCGTTTGCCCGCCGGCACTGAGAGAACATGGGACGTCAGACATGGAAGCATGTAACCGAGACCCGACCATTCAGAGAGCCTGGTTGCGCCGATATCGGCAAGTCCGTCGGGACACGCCACTCCCACGATCACGCCGGCATCCACAGTGCGACGCACGAACCGGATCCGGCCATGCCGGGTAAGGACGCGCTCGTCGCGCTGGCGCTCGGCACCGTGCTGCTCGTACTGGCAGGCGTGCTTGCCGTCACGGCCGGCCAGGCGATCGGTCATCTGGTCCGCACGCCGGGCACGGTCGTCCGTATCGTGCAGGACAGCGACGCGATGCGCGCGTACCGGCCGATCGTCGCGTATCTCGCGAACGACGGTCAGCGCCGCGAGGTCGCCGGCAATACCGCCTCGACCCTCCCTGCCTACGACATCGGCGAAAACGTCGACGTCCTGCTCGACCCCGTCCATCCCGAGCGCCCCGCGCTGATCGACGATTTCGCGCAACGCTGGTTTCCGGCGGCGGTGTCGGCGCTGCTCGCCGTCGCGTCGTTCGCGATCGGCGCCCTGCTGATCGTCGGCAAGCGCCACCGCATGCAATTCGATGCGCCGCCGACCCGAGCCGAGCGCAAGCAGGCGCGACGCCGCTGGGATATCGCGATCGTGCTGATTCCGATCACGATCGGCACGGGCTTCATCGCCGGTGCCGGCGCAGTCGGCCTGCGTCAGTGGCAGATCGTCCACCACTACGCGCGCTCTACCGGCCACGTCGTCGAGATCGCAAAAAATGCGCGGTCGGCTCGCCCGCGCACGTCGCTGTATTCGGCGATCGTCGCGTTCACGACCGACAGCGGACGCCAGATCACGTTCGCCCAGGGCTCGGCGTCGTCGCATCCGGGCCTGCGGGAAGGCGAAGCGGTCAACGTGCTGTACGACCCCGTCACCCCCGAGCGCGCGGTCGTCGACCGCTTCTGGGATCACTGGGGCCTCACGGCGATCCTGCTGGCAATCGGTGCGCCGTTCCTCGCGGCCGGGCTGTTCGTCGCCGCGACGCTGTGGCCGGAGCATCGGTCGCACGAAACCGCCCCATGACGCTCGCGCGCCGGCCGCGCACCGCCTGGCACGACAACCGGTACGGCGCGCGCGTCACCGCTCCCTGAACGCCTCCACCTTCGCGCGGTTCCCGCACGTGCGCATGTCGCACCAGCGGCGCCCGACGCCGCGGCCGCGATCGACGAAGAACCACGTGCACCGGCCGCACTGCCTTACCCGCGCGAAATCGTCGCTGCGCAGCAGTTGCTCGAAGCCGAGTGCGGCCGCATCGACCCAGCGCGATGCGGCGCGCGCGTCGGGCCGCCACGCGAACCGGCCGTCGACCGCATCGAATGCGCTGCGCCCGATCGCCTCGCGAATCGCGACGGCGAGCCGGTCGGCCGCGCGCGCGCCGGCCGTGCCGCCGCCTCCAGCCGTCAGGTGCGCGATCGCCGTGTAGGCATCCTCGCGAAAGCGATGCAGCGCCGCCAGCGCGTCCGCGTCGTCCTGCCGCGCATGGCGCAGCAGCCGCGCCAGATCGGCCGGCGCCAGCAGCCCCGATCGTTCCGCCCACGCATGCACGGCCGGCCAGTCGACGAGCTTGTCCGCATCGCGCGTCTTGCCCGTGTCGGCCACCGTGTTGAGGAAGTCGAGCGCCGGATGGCCGCCGACGAAATCGGCTGAACCCCATGCGTGCGCGGGTCGCGCGGGCTCGTGTCGAGTAACCATTTATTTTCGCCTATCGGTTTCACACCCGGGCAATCCGGAGTAACCTGTTAACAACCAAAACAGGTTAGCACGGAGATGCCGATGCTCGAACTCGCCAACCGCTTCATTTTCGAAGGCCACCGGATTGCCTGGGGAACGATCGGCGAAGGCCCGCCGCTCGTGCTCGTGCACGGCACGCCGTTTTCGTCGCAGGTGTGGCGCCGGATCGCACCGTGGCTCGCGCGGCGTCATCGCGTGTTCTTCTACGACCTGCTCAGTTACGGCCAGTCCGACATGCCGGACGCGGACGTGTCGCTCGGCCGCCAGAACGGGCTGTTCGGCGCGCTGCTCGACGAGTGGACAATCTCACGCCCCCGCGTACTCGCACACGACTACGGCGGCGCAACCGTGTTGCGCGCGCACTTCCTCGACGGCGTCGCCTATGCGGATCTCACGCTCGTGAATCCGGTCGCGATCGCGCCGCAGGGTTCGCCGTTCGTGCGTCATGTCGCGCAGCACGAAGCCGCCTTCACCGGATTGCCTGCTTACGCGCATCACGCGCTCGTGTCAGCCTATCTCGGCAACGCCGTCGCCCGGCCGCTGAGCGACGAGGCGCTGTCGATCTACCGCGCGCCGTGGCTCACGCCCGACGGTCAGGCCGCGTTCTACCGCCAGATCGCGCAGATGCGCCAGCGCTACATCGAGGAAGCCGAGGCGCGTTACGCGCCGCCGGACTTTCCGGTGCGCATCGTGTGGGGCGAGGACGACGCGTGGATTCCGCTCGAACAGGGGCAGGCGCTGGCCGATCGCATCGCGCACGGCCAGCTGATCAGGGTGCCGCGCGCGGGCCACCTGGTGCAGGAAGATGCGCCGGAGGCGATCGTCGCGGCGGTGCTCGACGGGCCAGGGCAAGGTTGACGCCTTTTGGTCATGCGCGTCGCGGGTCGCGTCAGAACACCGGCATGCCCTGCGCGAGCGTCGAGATGAACTTCGCGGTGCGCGGATCGCGCGGGTCGCCGAACAGGTCGCGCGACGCACCGGCTTCGACGACACGGCCCTCCGCGAGAAACACCGCGTCGTGCGCGATCGACGCGGCCAGGCGCAGGTCGTGGGTGGCCATCAGCATCGTCGTGCCTTCCCGTGCGAGCTGGCGCAGCACCTCGACCACTTCGACGGACAGCTCCGGATCAAGTGCCGACGTCGGCTCGTCGCACAACAGCACCTGCGGCGACGGCGCGAGCGCACGCGCAATCGCGACGCGTTGCTGCTGGCCGCCCGACAGCGTACCGGGCCACGCGTCGGCCTTGTCCGCGATGCCGACCTTCTCCAGCAGCGCGAGCGCGCGTTCGCGGGCCCGTTCGCGCGGCCAGCGCTGCACGGTGACGAGCCCTTCCATCACGTTCTGCACGACGCTCAGATGCGGAAACAGCTGGAAGTTCTGGAACACCATGCCGGTCTGGCGCCGCACCGCGAACACGGCGTCGCGCGCCGGCCGCTGCGCCGGCGAAAAGTCGATGCGCGCGTCGCCGACCGTCAGCGTACCCGCCTCGGGCACTTCGAGCAGGTTCACGCAACGCAGCAGCGTGCTCTTGCCGCTGCCGGACGGCCCGATCAGCGCCGTCACGCTGCCGGGTTGCAACGCGAGGTCGATCCCGTGCAACACGCGATGCGAGCCGAACGACTTGTCGATGCGTTCGAGCCGGATCATCGCCACTCCGCCTGGAACAGCGCGTGGCGGCCGAAGCGGGTTTCGAGGCGACGCTGCAGCGTGGACAGCACCGAGCTGAGCAGCAGATAGATCAGTGCGGCTTCCGTATAGAGAATCATCGGCTCGTAGGTCACGGCCGCGATCCGCTGCGCGGCCTGGAAGATCTCGGGCACGGTCAGCACGGCCGCGAGCGACGTGTCCTTCACAAGCGAAATAAACGAATTCGACAGTGCGGGCAGCGCGACGCGCGCGGCCTGCGGCAGGATCGCGCGACGCAGCGCCTGCGGGCGCGTCATCGCCATCGAGTACGCGGCTTCCCACTGCCCCTTCGGAATCGATTCGATCACGCCACGAATCACCTCGGCGTTGTACGCGCCGACGTTCAGCGAGAAGCCGATCACGGCGGCCGTCAGCGGATCGAGCACGATGCCGACGCTCGGCAGGCCATAGAAGATCACGAACAGCTGCACGAGCAGCGGCGAACCGCGAAACAGCCAGATGTAGAAACGCACGGCGGCCTGCGCCCAGCGCGGCCCGAACAGCCGCGTGAGCGCCGCGCCGAATGCAAGCAGCAGGCCGATCGCGAACGACGCGAGCGTGAGCGGCACCGTGAACACGAGCCCCGCGACGAGCAGGGGCCGCAGCGATTCCGCCATCAGGTGAAGCCATGCCGGCATCGTTCAGCCTCGCGTCACGGCTGCGACACGTCGCGGCCGAAATACTTCTGCGAGATCTTCGCGTAGGTGCCGTCGGCCTTGATGTCCGCGAGCGCCTTGTCGATCGCGGCCACCAGCGCGGGGCTGCCCTTGCGCAGCAGCACGCCCGATGCGTCGCTCGCGCCACCCGTGTCGGTCGCCGCGATCTTCAGCTTCGCGTCCGGCTTGTGCTTGCGGAAATCGAGGTACGACAGCGAATCGTTGATCGTCGCGTCGACGCGCCCCGAGCTCAGCAGGTCGATCGATTCGTTGAAGCCCTGCACGGGCACGACGTCCGCGCCGTGCGCGGCCGCGAGCTTGCCGAAATTGCTGGTCAGCGTGTTCGCTGATTTCTTGCCCTTGAGGTCGTCGAACGAGCGGATCGTCGTGTTGTCGGCGCGCACGATCAGCACCGCGCGCGACGTGATGTACGGCGTCGAGAAATCGTATTTCGCCTTGCGCGCGTCGGTGATCGACACTTCGTTGACGACCGCGTCGTAGCGGTTCACGTCGAGGCCCGCGATCAGCCCGTCCCACTTGCCTTCGACGAACTGCGGCTTCACGCCGAGGCGCTGTGCGATCGCGGTCGCGATGTCGACGTCGAAGCCCGTCAGCTTGCCGGTTTCGTCGTGGTACGTGAACGGCGCGTACGTGCCTTCGGTACCGACCCGGAACACGCCGGACGACTTGATCTGCGACAGGTCGTCGGCAGCCAGTGCGCTCGTGACCGAAACGGCCTGCAGCATGGCGACGACCAGGATGGAGCGAAGGAATTTCATGGTGCGGACCCCGAATGATTGGAGGGAATATTCCCGCGGCACATGCATGCCGTTCGAGAGGTCCGCGAATTCTACCGACGCGTCGATGCGCGGCAAAAACGCAAATCGGCTATCGATATGAGCCGATCGAATAACGCGCCGGCCAGCCACGCTCATCCCGCGGATGAAATCCGTCGCGATGCAGCGCAGCAATGGTCCGACGATTCGTTACCGGCGGTTACAGAAGCGACACCGCGGTATCACCCGTTCGGCATGCGCTACGTACCATGAAGGCAGATCAACCTGTTGCTCGCGGGCCTTGCCCCCGCGAACGGAGTGAACGGCAAATGAAACGCATCCTGTTCTCCAGTGCCGTCGGCCTCGCGGCCGCCTGCCTGTCGGCAAGCGCATTCGCGCACACCGACGTCGGCGTGTACTTCGGCGTGCCGGGGCCGGTGATCGAGGCGCCACCGCCTGTGTACTACACACCACCGCCCGTCGTGTACGAGCCGGCACCCGCCTATTACGGCCCGTACTACGGCGAATATCGCTACCGCCGCTACCGGCACGACAACGGCTGGCATCGCGGCTGGCGACATCACCGCGACGACGACGATTGACCGTCGCCTGGCGGCCATCGCGGGCGCATCCCGCCCGGGGAATCTCCGCGCGCCGGCCTTCGAGCCGGCGCGCGCGCATCACACGTCGCTTACCACGGCAGCGAATACGTCTTCGTATTCGTGAAGCTCTTCATCGCTTCCTGCACGCCTTCCTTGTAGCCCAGCCCCGAATCCTTCACGCCGCCGAACGGCGTCAGCTCGAGCCGGTAGCCCGGCACTTCGCGCACGTTCACGCTGCCGACTTCCAACTCGGTGATGAAGCGCGTGATGTTGTCGAAGCGGTTCGTGCAGACCGACGACGACAGCGCGTAGTCGGTGCTGTTCGACATCCGGATCGCTTCGTCGATGTCGCGGAAGCGCATGATCGGCGACACGGGGCCGAAGGTTTCGTACTTCACGAGCGGCATGTCGGGCGTCACGCGATCGATCACCGTCGGCGAATACAACGCGCCGCTGCGGACGTTGCCGACCAGCAGCCGCGCACCGCGTGCGATCGCGTCGTTCACCTGCTGCTCGCAGAACTTCGCGGCCGCTTCGTCGATCACCGTCCCCATGTCGACCGACGGATCGGAAGGATTGCCGTATGACCACGCCTTGGTTTTCTCGACCACCAGCTCCGTGAAGCGATCGGCCACCGACTCGTGCACGAGCATCCGCTTGATCGCCGTGCAGCGCTGGCCCGAGTTCTTGTAGGAGCCCGACACCGCGAGCGTGCTCGCTTCGTCGAGATCGGCGTCTTCCATCACGATGATCGGATCGTTGCCGCCGAGTTCGAGCACCGCGCGCCGGTAGCCCATCCGCGACGCGATCGACTTGCCGATCGACACGCCGCCCGTGAACGTGATGAGGTCGATCGCCGGGTTCGTGATCAGCTCGTCAGCGATCTCCTTCGGGTCGCCGGTGAGCACTTGCAGCATCTGCGGCGGCAACCCGGCTTCATACAGGATGTCCGCGAACAGGTAGCACGACAGCGGCACCTTCTCCGACGGCTTCACGACGATCCGGTTGTTGGTCGCCACCGACGGCACGATCTTGTGCGCGACCTGGTTCATCGGGTGATTGAACGGCGTGATCGCCGAGATCACGCCGAGCAGCGGGTCACGCTGCGTGTACACGCGGCGCTTCTTGCCGTGCGGGGTCAGGTCGCACGAGAAGATCTGCCCGTCGTCCTTCAGCACTTCTCCGGCACCGAACGTCAGCACGTCGGCAACACGGCCGGCTTCGTACGTCGAATCCTTGATGCACAAGCCGGCCTCGGCCGTGATCAGCGCTGCAATCTCCGCAGTGCGCGCACGCACGATGTCGGCCGCACGACGCAGGATCGCCGCGCGATCGTGACGCGTGAGCGTCGGCCGGTAGGCACGCGCGGCCGCGAAGGCGCGCCGCACGTCGTCCAGCGTCGCCTTCGGCACGGTGCCGACCAGCGCGCCGTCGTACGGGTTGCGCACTTCGATTACCGCGTCCCGATGAATCCGCTCGCCGTCGATTCGCAGTGCTTCGCGACGAATCTCGCGGACGTCCGTCGATGCTGCAATGGCGTTCATGAGTGTGTCCCCTTACGGATGCGTGCGCATCACTGCAGATGGTTGAGCGCGATGTCGATGATGTCGAAGTTGCGCAGCCGCGCGCGGCCCGAGACGTCGCCCGCGACCGGCTTGCTGAAGATCAGCGGCACGATCTGCTCGGAGATCCCGCCGTGCGAGCGCAGCGGCACGTCGAGGCCCGACAGGTCGTGCTTGATGCGGCGCGTGCCGAGCACGACGTCCTGCTTCGAGATCACGATCAGGTCGCCCATCCGCGCCGGCGGCAGCTCGAAGCGCGCGCAGCCCTCGGCGCCCGTCAGCACGACCTCGATGCCGTCGACCGCGGCCAGCCGTGCGCGCAGCGCTTCGGCGTCGGCCGTCGCCGGCACGTAGACGGTCGCGAACGAGCCGAGCGCGCCGTGGTGCACGACGTACGGATCGGTGATCGGCAGGATCACGCGCGCCGCATCCTCGCCGAGCCACTCGTCGAACAGCTCCTGCAGGTAGATCACGTTCGGCTCGCCGGTTTCATCGTCGTGCTTCGCGTTCATCCCGTGGTCGGCCGTGATCGCGACGATCGCGCCGAGCGCGTCGAGGCGCTGCAGGTAGGTGTCCATCATTGCGTAGAACGCGTTCGCGCCTGCCGTGCCGGGGGCGCACTTGTGCTGCACGTAGTCGGTGGTCGACAGATACATCAGGTCGATCGGGCGCGTCTCGAGCAGGCGCACGCCGGCCGCGAACACGAATTCCGAGAGATCCGCGCTGTACACGCTCGGCACCGGCTTGCCGACCAGCTCGAGCACGTTGTCGATGCCGTTTTCCTCGATGCTCGCCTCGTCGGCCTTTTCCGACGAGAAGCAGATGCCCTTCAGCCCCTTGCCGAGCAGGCGGCGCAGCTTGTCCTTCGCAGTGACGACCGCGACCTTCGCACCCTGCTCCGCGAAGGTCGCGAGCACGGTCGGTGCGACCAGGTACTTCGGATCGTTCATCAGCACTTCGGCGCCGGTGTCGCGATCGTAGAAGTAGTTGCCGCTTATCCCATGCACCGCCGGCGGCACGCCTGTCACGATCGACAGGTTGTTCGGGTTCGTGAAGCTCGGCACCACGCACTCGCCCTTGAGCGCCGTGCCCGGCTTCAGCAGCGTGCGCAGGAACGGCGCGACGCCGGCCTCGGCCGCTTCCTCCAGATATTCGTATGCGCAGCCATCGACGCACACGACCACCACGGGCCGGCTCATCCAGTTGTAGCGGCGGCCGTTCACTTCCACGGATACAGGCGTTTCATTCATGACGTTCATTCCTTTCAGTTCGAAGGGTAGAGCCGTCGGCGCCCGCGCCGCGCCGAAGGGAGGTGTTTTCCATGCTTGACATTAAAATTGATGATTTGTAGATTGTCAACAACATGCAGAGAACAGAAAGCAAAACAACGTAGCAGCAAGAGGGCTGGTCTCCACTCATCCGCCGCGTGCCGCGGCGCCACAGTCAAGGGGTCTGAAGATGAACGAAGTGCCGGTAAACAAGCGTTTGAACGCATGGGCGGTGGGCGCGGCCCGCTTCGCGCTGGCCGCGGCGGTCGCGCTCGGCGCGGTGCAGGCGCACGCGAAGACGTCGCTGCTCGTCTATACCGCGCTGGAAGACGAGGCGATGAAGCCCTACAAGGACGCGTTCGAGAAAGCGAACCCCGATATCGAGATCCGCTGGGTGCGCGACTCGACCGGCTCGGTCACCGCAAAGCTGCTCGCGGAGAAGAACAACCCGCGCGCGGACGTCGTGCTCGGCCTCGCCGCGTCGAGCCTGACGCTGCTGGACCTGCAGGGGATGCTGATGCCGTACGCGCCGAAGGACTTCGACCAGCTCACGCGCAAGTACAGCGACGCGAACACGCCGCCGCACTGGGTCGGCATGGACGTGTGGGGCGCGACGATCTGCTACAACCGCGTGGCCGCGCAGGCGAAGGGCATCCCGAAGCCGACGTCGTGGGAAGACCTGACGAAGCCCGTCTACAAAGGCGCGATCGTGATGCCGAGCCCGGTTTCGTCCGGCACCGGCTACCTCGACGTGACCGCCTGGCTGCAGACCTTCGGCGACGACAAAGGCTGGAAATTCATGGACGCGCTCGACAAGAACGTCGCGCAATACGTGCACTCGGGCTCGAAGCCGTGCACGCTCGCCGGCACCGGCGAATTCCCGATCGGCATCTCGTTCGAGTTCCGCGGCCACGAACTGCAGTCGCAGGGCGCGCCGATCGATCTCGTGTTCCCGAAGGAAGGGCTCGGCTGGGACATGGAAGGCACCGCGATCATGAAGACGACGAAGCAGCCCGACGCCGCGAAGAAGCTTGCCGACTTCATGGCGAGCAAGGAGGCGAACCAGATCACCGCGCGCTGGTGGGCGATCGTCGCGTACCCGGGTGTCGCGCGCAAGCTCGCCGGCATCCCCGACAACTACTCGGACCTGCTCGTGAAGAACGACTTCGTATGGTCGGCGAAGAACCGCCAGTCGATTCTCGATACGTGGCAGAAGCGCTACGGCGCGAAAGCGCAGCAGTAATACCGCGACCCGCCGCGGGGCCGCGCCGCGCGCCGCCCCGCGACCCCCTTTCCGTCGTCGAATCCGGCCCCCGGGCCGCCCCAGCATGGAGGCGCGCATGGCACCTTATCTGAGCGTAGAACGCATCGAGAAGCGGTACAACGACACGCAGGTCCTGACCGACATCAACCTGAGCGTGATGAAGGGCGAAATGATCTGCTTCCTGGGGCCGTCCGGCTGCGGGAAGACCACGCTGCTGCGGATCATCGCGGGGCTCGAGACGCAGAACGCCGGCCACATCATGCAGGACGGCCGCGACATCTCGCGGCTGCCGCCGCAACTGCGCGACTACGGGATCGTGTTCCAGTCGTACGCGCTGTTCCCCAACCTCACGGTGTACGACAACGTCGCGTACGGGCTCGTGAACCGCAAGATGAAGCGCGACGCGATCCACGAGCGCGTGCACACGCTGCTCGCGCTGGTCGGCCTGCCCGACAGCCATCGCAAGCATCCGGGCCAGCTGTCCGGCGGCCAGCAGCAGCGCATCGCGCTGGCGCGCGCACTCGCCACCTCCCCCGGCCTGCTGCTGCTCGACGAGCCGCTGTCGGCGCTCGACGCACGGGTGCGCGTGCGGCTGCGCCAGGAGATCCGCGCGCTGCAGCAGCGGCTCGGCGTGACGACGATCATGGTCACGCACGACCAGGAAGAAGCGCTGTCGATGGCCGACCGCATCGTCGTGATGAACCACGGCGTGATCGAGCAGATCGGCACGCCGCTCGAAATCTACCGGCAGCCCGCGTCGCCGTTCGTCGCGGACTTCATCGGCCGCGTCAACACGATTCCCGCCGAAGTCGCGCAGGACGGCACGCTGCGCGCGGGTGCGGTCGGTCTCGACTGTCGCCATGGCACGGCCCGCCCCGCGCAGGGCGCGGCCGTGTCGGTCTATGTGCGGCCGGAAGACCTGCGCATCCGCGTGCCGGGCGAGACGGCCGACAATGTGCTGGCCGGTCGCGTCGAGAAGCTCGAATTCCTCGGTGCGTTCTGCCGCGTGAGCTTCCGGATCGACGGGCTCGACGGCCAGGAGATCGTCGCCGACCTGTCGTATCACGACGTCGACCGCACCGGCGTGCAGGCCGGCGCGCGCATCGACCTCGCGCTCGATCGCGAGCATGTCCGCGTGTTCCCGAGCGCGAAGGAGCGACTGCAATGAGCACCGTCCTGACCGAGCGCCGCCGCGGCGCCTCCGCCCCCGCCGACGTGCGGCAGATCACGCACTGGCACGACCGCATCGCGCAACTCGCGCTCGTCGCGATGGCCGCGCTGATGTCGATGTTCCTGCTGCTGCCGCTCGCGCTCGTCGTGCAGAAATGCTTCGTCGATGCGGACGGACGCTTCGTCGGCGCACACAACTTCGTCGAGTATCTCGAGGACAGCGGCGTACTGCGCTCGATGCTGCACTCGCTGACGGTCGGCGCGCTCGTCACGTCGATCGTCGTGCCGATGGCGTTCACGTTCGCGTATGCGCTGACCCGCTCGTGCATGCCGTTCAAGAACGCCGCGCGTACCGTCGCGCTGCTGCCGCTGCTCGCGCCGACGCTGTTGTCCGCGGTGTCGTTCATCTACTGGTTCGGCAACGCGGGGCTGCTGAAGCCGCTGCTGCACGGCCATTCGATCTACGGGCTGCCGGGCATCGTGCTGAGCATGGTGTATGCGTCGTTTCCGCACGTGCTGATGATCCTCGTCACCGCGCTGTCGCTCGCCGACGGCCGGCTCTACGAGGCCGCCGACGCGATGGGCACGCGCCGCATGCGCAAGTTCTTCACGATCACGCTGCCGGGTGCGAAGTACGGGCTGATCAGCGCGACGATGGTGGCGTTCACGATGTGCATCAACGACTTCGGCGTGCCGGTGGTGATCGGCGGTTCGTACAACGTACTGTCGACCGATATCTACAAGCTGATCATCGGCCTGCAGGACTTCAACCGCAGCGCGGTCGTGAGCCTGATGCTGCTGTGCCCCGCCCTCGTCGCGTTCGGCGTCGACTTCTTCATCCGCCGCCGCCAGCAGTCGCAGCTCGGCGCGCGCTCGACGCCGTACCAGCCGAAGCCGTCGCGCGGCTTCGACGCCGCGATGCTCGCGTACTGCGGCATCGTGTGCGCGTTCTTCATCGCGGTGGTCGGCATCTCGGTGTTCGCGTCGTTCGTGAAGTTCTGGCCGTACCAGATGAGCCTCGGACTGCAGCACTACGAGATGGGGCTGATCGGCGCCGGCATCTTCGACGCGTACAAGAACAGCCTGCGGATGGCCGCGACGGTGGCGCTCGGCGGCACGATCGTCGTGTTCGGCGGCGCCTACCTGATCGAGAAGACACGCGGCGCACGCTGGCTGCGCGGCTTCATCGCGCTGTGCGCGATCCTGCCGATGGGCGTGCCGGGGCTCGTGCTCGGCATCAGCTACATCTTCCTGTTCAACGCGCCCGGCAATCCGCTGAACGGGCTGTACGGGTCGCTGTGGCTGCTCGCGATCGTCACGGTGGTGCACTACTACGCATCGAGCCACCTGACCGCCGTCACCGCGCTCAGGCAGATCGACAGCGAGTTCGAAGCCGTATCCGCGTCGCTGAAGGTGCCGTTCTACAAGACCTTCCTGCGCGTGACCGTGCCCGTGTGCCTGCCCGCGATCCTGCTGATCGCGCGCTACCTGTTCGTCAACGGGATGACGACGGTCTCGGCCGTCGCGTTCCTCTACTCGCCCGATACGCAGCCCGCATCGGTCGCGATCCTGAACCTCGACGACGCGGGCCAGATGGGCCCGGCCGCCGCGATGGCCACGCTCGTGCTCGCGACCTCGTCGTTCGCGTGCGTGCTGTTCGCGTGTATCTCGCACCGACTGTTGTGCCGCACGCAGGCCTGGCGCAACCCGCATCGCCATTGATTCTTTGACCCTATTCACGTGACGTCCCGACTTCATCAAGGAGACACCATGACGCTCGCCGCCCAGCCCATCCTGCTCACCCCTGGCCCCCTGACGACCTCCGACACCACGCGCGACGCGATGCTGCGCGACTGGGGATCGTGGGACAGCGACTTCAACGCGATCACCGCGCGGCTGCGCGAACGCCTGCTGCAGATCGTGCATGGCGAAGGCACGCACGAATGCGTCCCGCTGCAAGGCAGCGGCACGTTCTCGGTCGAAGCGGCCATCGGCACGCTCGTGCCGCGCGACGGCCACGTGCTCGTGCCAAACAACGGCGCGTACTGCCAGCGCATCGCGAAGATCTGCCGCGTGCTCCGCCGCAAGCTGACGACGATCGACTACCGCGAGGATCGCCGTGTCGATCCGGCCGACGTCGAGCGCGCGCTCACCGCCGATCCGACCATCACGCACGTCGCGCTCGTGCATTGCGAAACGGGCGCCGGCGTGCTGAACCCGCTGCACGACATCGCACAGGTCGTCGCGAAGCACGGCCGCGCGCTGATCGTCGATGCGATGAGCTCGTTCGGCGCGATCGACATCGACGCGCGCACGACACCGTTCGACGCGGTGATCGCCGCATCCGGCAAATGCCTCGAAGGCGTGCCGGGGCTCGGCTTCGTGATCGCGAAGCGCAGTGCGCTCGAACGCTGCGAAGGCAACAGCCACTCGCTCGCGATGGACCTGTACGACCAGTGGGTCTACATGCAGCGCACGACGCAGTGGCGCTTCACGCCGCCGACGCACGTGGTCGCGGCACTCGACGCCGCGGTCGCGCAATACGTCGACGAAGGTGGGCTCGCGGCACGCGGCGGCCGCTACCAGCGCAACTATCGCGCGCTGATCGACGGGATGCTCGCGCTCGGTTTCCGGCCGTTCCTCGATCCGGCGATCCAGGCGCCGATCATCGTCACGTTCCATGCACCGGACGATCCGAACTACGACTTCAAGCGGTTCTACCAGGAGGTCAAGCAGCGCGGCTACATCCTGTATCCGGGCAAGCTGACCGAGGTCGAGACGTTCCGGGTCGGCTGCATCGGCCACTTCGGCGAAGCCGGCATCCCGGGCGCGGTCGCGGCTATCGCGGACACGCTGAAGGCGATGGGCGTGCGTCGCGTGTCGGCCGAAGCGGCAGCGTGACGTGATGGTCCCCGCCGCATGCACGTTCGCATGTGGCGGTCAGTTGTTTCGGGCCGTGCACGGCATGGCCCCTTTTCGGCGAACCCTCCCATGCGACCCTTCTGGATCGAACAAGCGCTGTTCAACGACGGCGATCTCGCCCCCGCGCTGCAAGGTGCGACGCAGGCCGACGTGTGCATCGTCGGCGGCGGCTTCACCGGGCTCTGGACGGCCATCCAGGCGAAGCAGCAGAACCCCGCGCTCGACATCGTGATCGTCGAGGCCGACCTGTGCGGCGCCGGCGCAAGCGGTCGCAACGGCGGCTGCCTGCTCACGTGGTCCGCGAAATTCCTGACGCTGCGGCGGCTGTTCGGCGAAGCCGAGGCGATCCGGCTCGTGAAGGCATCCGAAGCGGCCGTGCAGCACATCGCCGATTTCTGCCGCGCGCACGACATCGATGCCGAGCTGAGGCTCGACGGCACGCTGTACACCGCGACGTCGCGCGCGCAGATCGGCACGCTCGCGCCGGTGCTCGACGCGCTCGCCGCGTGCGGCATCCACAGCTACGAGCCGCTGCCGCCCGCCGAAGTCGCGCGCCGCTCGGGTTCCGCCCGCAATCTCGACGGCGTCTACTCGCCGATCGCCGCGACCGTGCATCCCGGCAAGCTCGCGCGCGGGTTGCGCCGCGTCGCGCTCGCGATGGGCATCCGGATCTACGAACGCACACCGATGCTCGACTTCACGCCCGGCCAGCCTGCCGTCGTGCGCACGCCGTCCGGCAGCGTGAGCGCGGGCAAGCTCGTGTTCGCGATCAACGCGTGGATGGCGAGCCGCTTCCCGCAGTTCGAGCGCACGATCGCGGTCGTGTCGAGCGACATGGTCATCACCGAGAAATGCCCGGAGCTGCTCGAGAAGACCGGGCTCGTGGACGGCGTGTCGGTGCTCGATTCGCGGATCTTCGTCTACTACTACCGCACCACCGCCGACGGGCGGCTGATGCTCGGCAAGGGCGGCAACACGTTCTCGTGGCGCAGCCGCATCGCGCCCGTGTTCGACCGGCGCTCGCCGTACGAGGCGCAGCTCACGCAAAGCCTGCGCGCGTTCTTTCCGTCGCTCGCGGGCGTGCCGGTCACCGCGAGCTGGAACGGGCCGTCGGATCGCTCCGTCACCGGCTTCCCGTTCTTCGGCCGCCTCGACGACGCGCCGAATGTGTTCTACGGCTTCGGCTACTCGGGCAACGGCGTGGGGCCGACCTACATGGGCGGGCAGATCCTGTCGTCCCTCGTGCTCGGCCTCGACAACGCGTGGACGCGCAGCCCGATCGTGCGCGGCCCGCTGGGTCATTTCCCGCCGGAGCCGATCCGCTATGTCGGCGCGCACGTCGTGCGCAATGCGATCCGCCGCAAGGAGCGCGCGGAGGACGAAAGCCGGCCGCCGGCAGTTGTCGACACGTGGCTCGCGAAGTTCGCGAGCGCGGCCGGGAAAGCCGACAAGGCGTGACGATGCGTTGACCTTCAGGACCTTCAGGACCTGAAGCCGCAATGAAAAAAGGGACGCTGCGAAGCGTCCCTTTGCCTTTGTGCGGCAACCATTTCGTGGCAACCCACGCAGGCGTTGCCGCGCAGTTACGCGCGCACGGGCTTTTCCCGCGCCGACTTGCCCGTCGAGGGCAGGCCCTGCTCATGCGTACGGCGCATGCGCTCGAGGCCGTGCGACAAGTGCTCTCGCACGAGCGCCACGGCCTGCTCCTCGTCGCCGCCCGCGAGCGCCTGCACGATCTTGTCGTGCTCGGCCGCGGACACGGCAATCGCGTCCTCCTCGGCCTCGATCGCCGCCTGGCGCAGCAGGCCGAGCTGGCGCACGAGCCGGCGGTAGGTATCGGTGAGATGCGTATTGCCGACGCCCACGACCATCGCGTCGTGGAACTGCACGTTCAGCTCGGTATAGCGCGTGACGTCGTGCGTCTTCGCGGCGTCCTTCATCGACTGGATGATGCCCTTCAGCACCTTCAGCGTGTCGGGCGAGATGCGCTTCGCGAGCGCGCGCGCGACCGACTCGTCGAGCATCGCGCGCACTTCGTAGATCTCCTCGGCTTCGCGCAGCGGCACGACGCGCACCGTCACGCCGCGGTTCTTCTCGTTGCGCAGCAGGCCGGCCTGTTCGAGCGCGCGGAAGGCTTCGCGCACGGGGCCGCGCGACACGTTCAGCTTGGTCGCGATCTCGACTTCGTTGAGCTTCTCGCCGGGCGCGTATTCGCCGGAGACGATCGCGCGCTCGAGCATGTCCTGGACGATCATCGCGAGCGACTGGCTTTGCAGGAGTTCGATGGCGCTGAGCGCGTTCGGGGCTGTCATGGTCGGGCAGGCAGCAGGGCTGCGGTAGAAAACGAGGGCGCCATATCGGCGAATGATCCTTGTATACCCTCGACCCGGCACATTGTCAACAGTTTTCAGTTTCCAAAAGCCAATTCCGCCTGCCGGAATGCAACCGAAACGCGCCCGGCAGGCGGCAGTCGCGCGGCGGGCCGACCTCGCCCGTATCGCGCGACGCGTGGCAGCCGTCAGGCCGCCGTGTGCTTCACCGGCCCCGGATCGCTCTGGCTCGGCCGGCCCGTCTCGACGTGGCCCGCGAAGCGGCGCACGACCTTGTCGTCGCCGCCGCGCAGCGTCGTCGCGGTGATCGTCAAATCGTACCAGCCGTGGCTCGACGACAGCTCGAAGTGATCCTCGATGCGCTCGCCCGGCTCCAGCGTGTAGGTCCGCGCATGCTGGTGGCTGTATGCGTTGTCGACCGTCACGCGGCACGTCGCGCGCCCGCTGTTGCGCAGTTGCAGGTACACGTGGCGGTTGCGCACGTCGTAGCCGATCCGCGCTTCGGGGTTCGCGTGGCGGCCGTCCGCCGCGAGCCGCGTGTTGCCCTGGAATTCGCACAGATAGCCGTTCGGGCCGTAGGCCGCGAGATGGTAGTCGCCGCGCGCGGCCGACGTGTTCCACGTGTCGACGAAGCGGTCGTGCGCGGACACCGCATAGCGGCGCGGCGCCGTCGTCGGGTTGCGGCGGTCGTACACGTAGAACGCCGCGCCTGCGTCACCGGTGTTCGCGAAGTCGAGCGACACGCTGTCGTCGTGCCCGTTCACGCGGCTGTGCACGAACAGCTCGTACGGCAGCGCACGTGCCGGGCGCGTGCCCGGCTCCTGCGCCGGCATCGACTGCTGCGCGGGCACCTGGTACGCCTGGCCGGCCGTCGTGATGTGCTGCGGCACCGTGAAGCTGACCGTGCGCGTATCGGGCCGTGCGGAAAAGTCGAACGCCGACGTCAGGTCGCCGCAGATCGAGCGGCGCCACGCGCTGATGTTCGGCTCCTTCACGCCGAAACGCGCTTCGAGGAAACGCAGCACCGACGTATGATCGAACGTCTCCGAGCACACCCAGCCGCCCTTGGTCCACGGCGAGATGATGATCAGCGGCACGCGCGGCCCGAGGCCGATCGGCTGGATGCCGCCCGGGTCCGCACCCGGCACGAGCGGGCTCATTTCGCCCGGGTACTTGTTCAGGTCGAGCAGCTCGTCGCCGAGATTCGACAGCAGGTTCGACGACACGATGCCCTGGCCGCCCACGCCGCTCGTCACCGGCGGCACCGGCGGCACGACGTGGTCGAACAACCCGTCGTTCTCGTCGTAGTTGAGGATGAACACCGTCTTCGCCCACACTTCCGGGTTCGACGTGAGCGCCTCGAGCACCATGTTGATGTAGAACGCGCCGTCGGTCGGCGACGCCTGCGGGTGCTCGCTGTACTTGTACGGCGACACGATCCACGACACCTGCGGCAGCCGGTTCGCCTGCACGTCGGCCTTCAGCTCGGCGAGCGTGTGGTCCGACGCACCCTTGTCGACCAGCGGGCCGCTCGCGCCTTCCTTCACCTGGAAGCGCTTGAAGAACATCAGCGAGTTGTCGGTGTAGTTGTCGGTCGGGTCGCCCGGGATGCCCGTGCCGCCCTGGTACACCTTCCAGCTGATCTTCGCGTTCTCGAGGCGTTCCGCGTAGGTCGTCCACGTGTAGCCGTTCACGTCGTCACGCTCGCCGATGCCCGGGCCGTTCGGCGGGTTGCCGTAGATGTTGCGCGGGTCGACCGTGCCGGTCCACAGGTAGATGCGGTTCGGTGCGGTGTCGGCATGCGCCGAGCAGAAGTACGAATCGCAGATCGTGAACGCGTCGGCCAATGCGTAGTGGTACGTGAGATCCTGGCGCTTCAGGTAGCCCATCGTCAGCACGTCCTGCTTCTGGTTCACCCACTGGTCCCACTGGCCGTTGTTCCAGGACAGGTGGCCGCTGCTCCAGCCGTGGTTGGTGCCCGGCTGGAATTCGGTCGTCTGCTTCGGATCGAGGTAGAACGGCAGCACGTATGGCGCCGACGGATCGAGGCCGCGCGAATGGTAGTGCTTCGTGAACACCGACGCCGGCGGCTGCTGCCACACCGGCGCACCGCTCGGCAGCAGGTGCGGGCGCGGGTCGTTGAAGCCGCGCACGCCGCGCAGCCCGCCGAAGTAATGGTCGAACGAACGGTTTTCCTGCATGAAGATCACGACGTGTTCGACGTCGCGGATCGTGCCCGTGCGATAGGCGGCCGGCATCGCCAGCGCATTGCGGATCGCGGGCGGGAAGCCCGCGTAGGCGGCCATCGCGCCGGCCGACTGCGCGGCGAGGCGCAGGAAATCGCGTCGATTGTTCGAGGACATGAAGAGAACCCTGTTGTCGATAGGAGTGGGGCGCCGGTCGAGCGGGGCCGGCGGTGGTGCGTTGCCGTTATTACCCCGCATCGGCGTGTCCCGGCCGTGACCGGTTACCGCAGGTTTCTTTGGGTTACCCACAGGAATTTTTTCGAAGCGGCGCACGACGCGCCTTTCATCCGGCCGACATACGCATGCGCTACGCTGACGCGCGATACAGAGGGGAGAAGCCGAGTCGTGTTCGATCAGCTGAAGGCGTTCCACGCGACCGTCCGGCAGGGCAGCATCACGCGCGCCGCGCGCCACCTGGGCGTGAGCCAGCCGACGATCGCCGCGCAGATCCGGCAGGTCGAGCAGGTGTACGGCGTCGAGCTGTTCTACCGCAGCGGCCGCAAGCTCGAGGTCACCGAGACCGGCATCGAGCTGCTGCCGCTCGTCGAGAAGATGATCGCGCTCGAGGCGCAGGCCGACATCATGCTGCGCAACGTCGGCGGCCTGTTCGAAGGCCATCTGCGGATCGGTGCGACGGGGCCGTACTACATCATGGACGCGGTCGGCCGCTTTTCGCACGCGCATCCGTCGATCGCGCTCACGTGCCGGATCGGCAACTCCGAGGAGATCCTGCAGGCGCTGCAGGAATTCCGCATCGATCTCGCCGTCTCGTCGCAGCGCAACGATGCCGACGGACTCGAACGCAAGGTGATCTCGACCGACCCGCTCGTGCTCGTCGTACATCGCAACCATCCGCTCGCGCGTTTCGACGCGATCGATCCGGCGCAGCTCGCCGACGTGCGGTTGCTGATTCGCGAGGAAGGCTCGGTCACGCGCCGCTGCACGGAGACGATTCTCGAGGCGGCCGGTGTCGCGGCCGTCTCGGTGGCCGAGATCGGCAGCCGCGAAGCCATTCGCGAGGCGATCCTGCACGGCGTGGGCGGCAGCCTGTTTCCGCTCGGCGAGGCCGAGCGCCATCCGGATTTGCGCGTGATCGCGCTGCGCGGCGTCGACACGACGATCGACGAATATGTGTACTACCTGAAGGCGCGCCGCCAGAGCCCCGCGATCGACGCATTCCTCGCATGCATCCTGCCGGCCGGCAGCGACGCGCCGGGACGGAAGAAGCAGGACGAACGGCGCGGCGGATGAACGCGCGCTGAACTGCCGCGCGCTCATCGGCTCCGCACTTGACTAGCGCTTTTCCCGCGCCTTCCCTCGTTTTTCCTCGTGCCTTCCTTCTGTCGTTGCGCTCACATCATTTCGGCAGTGCCGGAATCATCCACGTCAGCACGTGCTGCTGCAGGAACACCAACACACCGAGCAGCAGCGTGAGAATCACGCTGTGCCAGAAGGTGCGCGCAAACACGACACCTTCCTGCCCTTTCAGGTCCGTCGTCGATACACCCGTCGCGATGTTCTGCGGCGAGATCATCTTGCCCATCACGCCGCCCGACGAGTTGGTCGCGGCCATCAGCACCGGATCGAGGCCGAGCTGCCGCGCGGCGACGACCTGCAGGTTGCCGAACAGCGCATTGCCCGACGTATCGCTGCCGGACAGGAACACGGCGATCCAGCCGAGCGACGCGGACACCAGCGGGAACAGCGCGCCGGTCGACGCGACGCCGGTGCCGAGCGTGTAGCTGATCCCCGAGTAGTTCAGCAGGTACGCGAGCCCGACGATCATCATCACCGTGACGATCGCGATCCACGTCTGCCGCCAGGTCTTGACCACGCATTCGAAGAAATCGCCCACGCCGGTGCGCGTCAACGCGGCCGTGATGATCGCCGAGAGCAGGATCGCGGTGCCCGTGCCGAGCGGCTGGAAGTCCCAGATCGCCGCGTAGGGCTTGTGGTACAGCGACACGAACACGGCGTTGTGCAGGCCCGGCCACTTGATCTTCACGTCGCCGATCGCCGCGATGTTCGCGTGCACCCATACGATCACGACCACCGACACGACGAGCCACGGCAGCCAGCCGCCGAAGCCCGCGCGCGCGGCGCCGGCCGTCGCCGGCACGCTGCGCGCGAGCGCGTATTGCGGATCGGGCTGTGGCTTCCACATCTGCAGGAAACCGATCGTGACGATCAGCGACGTGAGCGACGACAGCACGTCGGTGAGCTGGTAGCCGAGGAAGTTCGACGTGACGAACTGCGCGATCGCGAAGCTGCCGCCCGACACGAGCAGCGCGGGCCACAGCTTCGAGATCGAGCGCAGCCCGCCGTACGCGCCGACCACGTAGAACGGCAGCAGCAGCGCGAAGAACGGCAGCTGGCGGCCGACCATCTGCGCGAGGGTCGCGGGCGGCAGCGACGTGACCGCACCGAGCACGGTGATCGGCACGCCGAGCGCACCGAACGCGACCGGCGCCGTGTTGAACAGCAGCGTGTAGGTGAGCGCTTCGAGCGCGGGGAAGCCGAGCGCGATCAAGAGTGCACTCGTGATCGCGACCGGCGTGCCGAAGCCCGAGATCCCTTCGAGCAGACAGCCGAACGAGAACGCGACGACGAGCAGCACGAGGCGGCGATCGTCGGGCAGGTTGTCGAGCATCCACTGCCGGAACTGGTCGAAGCGGCCCGACTTCACCGCGATGTTGTACAGCAGCAGCGCGTTGAAGACGATCCACATCACCGGCACGAGCGCGAGCGCCATGCCCGCGCCGACCGCGTTGAACGCGAGCCCCGCCGGCATGCCCCATGCGCCGATCGCGACCGCGAGGCCCGCGACCAGCCCGGCGAGCGACGCCTGCCACGCGGGGCGGCGCAGCACGCCGAGCGCGATCAGTGCGACCGCGATCGGGATCACGGCGACGAGGAAGGACAGCAGCAGCGAGTTGGCGACCGGCGTCAACGGCTGTGCGAAGACGATGCCGGGCGGTAGGGCGTCGGTGGGGTTCATCGTGTCTCCAGAGTCGACCCGAGCTGGCAACGGGATGCCCCGGGTTCGGTACAAGGCGATGTCCTGCGGTCACGACAACAATCAGGCGCTTGCGCACGCAACGACGTTGCACGGCCAACCGATCAGTCGCTTAAAAGAGGTTAGGAGGCGCGCGGCGCTTGTACAAGGGGGACAAGCCCGATCCGTGCCGACCCGATACGGACCAGCCGCCACATGCTGTCCGGCAGCGGGCAGCCCGCTGTCGCGTTCGACAGGAATGCTCGCCACGAGCGGCTCACCCGCGCAATGTTGCACATGCGGCAAAGGTGCCTGACGGCGGGCGGGATGTTTCGTTTGGCGTCCGAAGCCTAGACTGGCCGCATCGATTCCGCCCGCGCCGACCACGGCAGGCCCGGCACCGGAACCTCACAGAGTGAACACGATGAAGACGATGAAACAGGCTGCATGCGCGTTCGCGCTGATCGGCGCGGCCTTCGCCGCTCACGCGCAGGCCGCGTCGACGCTGACGCGTGCCGAGGTCCGCCATGAACTCGTGGAATTGCAGGCCGCCGGCTACCGGACGAGCCTCGCGAGCAGTCCCGACTTTCCGGACCACATGCAGGCGATCATGCGCCGTGCCGCGCAGGCGCGCGGCGAGGACACCGGCTACGGCAGCGATGGCGGGGCAAACGTGGAATCGGGCAAACCGGCGCTGCCGCACGCAATCGACCGCGGCACGTACGCGCATCACTGACGGCAGATTCAACCGGATCGAGCGCACAACGGTGCGACCCGACCGGTGACGGAGAGACGCATCGCGCACCGCGCCGACCGACGCGATGCGCGTGCGCAGGCATCACACGCTGAAGCGGTTCAGCGTATAGGCGCGATAGGCCGCGACGAACGCGTCGAACGATCCGGCCTCCTTCGCTTCGAGCTCGGCCTGCTCGGCCAGCGATTTCGCGGCAAGCGCCTGCTCGGTACGCAGCGTCTCCGCCGACGGCGGATTCGCACGGAAATGCGCGGCATGCGCTTCGCTCTGCGCCAGCGCGAACCCGAGGAACGACTGGCCGCGCTCGCGCATCGTGCGCAGCACGCGCGCGGACGGCGTGCGCTCCGGATCGGCGAGCTTCTCGCGTTGCGCGGCGATTGCACGCGCATGCTCGTCGCCACCGCGGATCTCGTCGAGACGACGGCCGACGGTCTCGATATCAGCCATCAGGTCGTCCGCCCATGCCTGCAGCGTGACCGGTTGGCCGTCGCGCTGCAGCGTAAGCCCCGGCTTGCGCCCTTCCATCGTCACGCTGCCGAAGTTCGCGTTCGCTTCCTTGTACGCGGGACAGTCGAGCGCCGGGCTCTCGTCGAGCGCGCACGCGAGCAGGAACGCGTCGATGAAGCGCGCGGTTTCCAGTGCGATGCCGGTCGGCTCGAACGGATCGATGTCGAGACAGCGCACCTCGATGTACTGCACGCCGCGCGACGCGAGCGCATGCAGCGGCCGCTCGCCCGAATACGTGACGCGCTTCGGCCGGATCGTCGAGTAGAACTCGTTCTCGATCTGCAACACGTTCGTGTTGATCTGGATCCACTCGCCGTCGCGATGCGTGCCGATCGCCTCATACGCCGGATACGGCTCGCTCACGGCTTTCGACAGCGCGTCGAGATAGCCCGGCAGCGTGTTGTAGTCGACGTGCAGCGCGGCCTGGGCCGTCGTGTTCGAGTAGCCGAGATCGCTCATCCGCAGGCTCGTCGCATACGGCCGGTACAGCGTATCGGCGTCGAACGTGTCGAGCTTGTGCGGCTTGCCGCGCAGGAACTTCGTGTCGAGCACGGGCGATGCGCCGAACAGGTACATCAGCAGCCAGCTGCGGCGGCGGAAGTTGCGGATCTGCGCGAGATAGCGTTCCGACTGGTAGTCGACGAGCGTCGCCGTCGACTCTTCATCCGCATGCAGACGCCGCCACACTTCCTCGTGCAGCGAGTAGTTGTAGTGGATGCCCGCGATGCACTGCATCGTGCGGCCGTAGCGGTACGCGAGGCCGCGCCGGTACACCGTCTTCAGGCGGCCGATGTTCGACGTGCCGTAGTTGGCGATCGGGATCTGGTCGTCGGCCGGCAGCAGGCCCGGCATCGAGTCGTTCCACAGGATCTCGTCGCCGAGCGATGCATATACGTAGCGATGCAGATCGTCGAGGCGTTCGAGCGTGAGCGCGGCGTCGCGCTCCGCGGGCGTGATCAGTTCGATCAGCGCTTCGGAATAGTCGGTCGTCAGCGCCGGATGCGTGAGCGCCGAACCGAGCGCGCGCGGATGCGGCGTGAACGCGATCATCCCGTCGCGCGTCACGCGCAGGCTTTCCTTTTCGATGCCGCGCAGGCCGTCGGGCAGATGCTGCCGCGTCGGGCCCGAGCTCAGCGCTTCGAGGCGATTCAGCAGCAGTTCGGACTGGCGGTGAGTCATGGTGTTCGACATGGAGACGCAAGTGCGTGACGGCCGCGCGCAGAACGCCGCGCGCGGCCGGCTGGATTGTTGGTCGCTTCGTTGGTAGCGGGCACTTTAACATCTCGCCGAAACACGCGCTTGAGGTGGCGCCGGGCACGGTGCGCGGGCCGGAGCGGGCCGCCGGGCGGGCCGGTCGCGGCGGTCGCCGTATCTGCGACCGGTTCCATGCGGCGGCAACGGGCACGCCGGTTACGCGAATTCGTCGGACGGAACGTGATGCGCGGACGGGTGGCGGCAGGTGCAACCCTGCCGCTGAACCGATCGCGGAAAGCGGGGTAAGTGGGCATCGCGCGCTTGGCATCCGGCCGGCGACGGATGCGCGGAATTGCCGTTACGGTCGGTGTCCGGTGTCCGGTGTCCGGTGTCCGGTGTCCGGTGTCCGGTGTCCGGTGTCCGGTGTCCGGTGTCCGGTGTCCGGTGTCCGGCGGTTAGCCTACGCATGTCGGCACGACCTGCGCAACGGGTTGCATCGCGGCCTCGCCAGGTCGCACCCGGCCGCACGCCACAGCGGTCACCCGCCGCGCGCGCCGCCCGCCCGGTCGGCCACTTCGTTCCACAAATGCAGCGCCGCGTACGCGCGCCACGGCCGCCAGCCTTCGGTGCGGTGCTTCTGGGTCGCGAGCCGGTCGAGCGCCGGATCGCGTGCGGCGATCGACTGCATCAGCACGAGATCGGAGGCAGGCCACGCGTCCGGATCGCGCCATGCGCGCATCGCGATGTATTCGACGGTCCACGGGCCGATGCCGGGCAGATCGAGCCACGCGCTGCGCAGCGTCGCGAGGTCCGCGTGCTCGCGATCGACCGGCACGTCGCCGGCCGCCACCGCGCGCGCCACGCCCGTCAGTGCCGCCACCCGCTTGCCGGGCATCCCGATCTTGTCGAGATCGCAGGCGGCCAGCGCATCGGGCGTCGGGAAGCGCCATGCGGGCGCGCCGTCGTCCTCCTGAACCACGCGCTCGCCGGCCCGCTCGACGAGCCGGCCGACGATCGTCGTCGCGGCCTTCACGCTCACCTGCTGACCGACGATCGCGCGCACGGCCAGTTCGAACCCCGACCACGCGCCCGGCACACGCAGCCCAGGCGCGGCCTCGACGAGCGGTGCAAACCACGGATCGCGCGCGAGCCCGTCGCCGATCGCGGCCGGATCGGCGCCAAGGTCGAACATCGTCGCGACGCGCACGGCGAACGCCTCATCGACATGACACGCGACCGCGCCTTCGACCGTCGCGACCAGGCAGTGCTTGCGCGGATGTTTCGCGACCGTGAGCCGGCCGGCATCGCCGTGCAGGTCGACGATGCGGCGATACACGCCGTCCGCGACCTGCTCGACACCCGGAATCGCGCGCCCGCTGAAGAAGCGCAGCACGCGCGCCCAGTCGTAAGGCGCATTGAAGCGCAGTTCCATTTGTGCGGACGGCGGCACCTGGCCGCCGTTCACGATGGAGGTGATGGTTGTTTTTGCGATGCTCAAACTGCGCTGCCCTCCGCAACGAATTCGGTTTGATCGTCGTGCACATGACGCGCTTCGGACGCGAGCAGCGTCGCCTTGCGGCGCACGCCCCAACGATACCCGGAAAGCGCACCGCCCTTCTGTACGACGCGGTGGCACGGGATCGCGAGCGCGACCGGATTCGACGCACACGCGGACGCGACGGCGCGCACCGCGCGCGGCGCACCCAGCGCCTCGGCGATCTCCGAGTAGCTGCGCGTTTCGCCGTACGGAATATGCGTCAGCGCCTCCCATACGCGCTGCTGGAATGCGGTCGGCGCGATGTCGAGCGGCAAGTCGAACGCGTGCCGCGTGCCGTCCAGGTACGCGCGGATCTGCGTGATGAACGGCGCGAGCCGTGCCGGCGCTTCGACCAGCTCGGCGCGCGCGAACGCATCCTTCAGTTCGCCGACGAGGGCTACCGGTTCGTCACCGAACGCGATCCGGCAGATGCCCTGCTCGGTTGCAGCGACGAGCACGGTGCCGAGCGACGTCGATGCGGTCGCATAGTCGATCCGCAGACCCGCGCCCTGCCGGCGGAACGCCGACGGCGCCATCCCGAGCTCGCGCGGCACCGACGCATAAAGCCGCGACGGGGAATTGAAGCCCGCGTCGACGGCCGCCTGCGTGACCGGCTGGCCGCTTTGCAGCGCCTGCCGCAGCGCGGCGCCGCGTTGCGCGGCCTGGTACTGCCGCGGCGACACGCCGACCACGCGCTTGAAGAGCCGCTGAAGGTGAAACGGGCTCACGTGCACGGCATCGCTCAGTTGCTGCAGCGTGAGCCGTTCGGCATGCGCGTCGAGCACCGCGCACGCGCGGTTGACGATCTCGAGCTCGCGCGGCAACCCTTCCGGCTGGCAACGCTTGCAGGGCCGGAAGCCGGCCGCACGCGCGGCGGCCGTGTCGGCGAAGAAGGACACGTTTTCGCGACGCGGCAGCCGCGACGCGCAGGTCGGGCGGCAGAACACACCGGTCGTGCTCACGGCGTAGAAGAACGCGCCGTCCGCATGCGGATCGCGCTCGGTGACGGCGCCCCAGCGGGCATCATCGGTCGGATAGGCGGTTTTCATCTGAACCTCGCACTCTCTAGTGTAGATGGTGCCTACTCTAGACATCGGCACGTGCCGTCGCGCCCTGAATCTTGCTCTGTGATTCGCCCCGGATAACCGGGGGCGCATCAACTGAAAATAAATCCGACAAAACGCGCGCGCCGGCTGTTCCGGCGCGGTTTTCGTCATCGTCCCGTCACCATTTTGTTGCACTGCGGATGCGACAAATCGCCGTCCTGACGTTTTTTTGCATTCGGAATATTGCGTCGCACCATCGCCGTGTGTATAGTTGGAACTGTCTCCTCCATGTCTCCTCCTGATATGGATTAAGCCCGTTCCGCTCTGCGTGAACGGGCTTTTTTTCGTCCGTCGATTGTGCCGCGTTCCGGCCGGCGGCGCAGGCGCGATGCGTCTACACTCGATGCTCGTGGACTGCGAAGGAGAGCCTTGCCCATGAAACCGACCATCCGCGCGATCGATCACATCGTGCTGCGCGTGACCGACATGGCCGCGATGACGCGCTTTTACTGCGACGCCGTCGGCTGCCATGTGGAGAAGGAACAGCCCGATCTGGGCCTTGTACAACTGCGCGCCGGCGACGCGCTGATCGACCTGCTGTCGGTCGGCGGCCCGATCGACCGGCCCGACAGCGGCCCGCCCGGCACGGGGCGCAATCTCGATCACCTGTGCCTGCGCGTCGAGCCGTTCGATCCCGACGCCTTGACCGCCCATTTCGCCGCGCATGGCGCACGGCCGGGCGCGCCCGCGGAACGCTACGGCGCCGGCGGCTACGGGCCGTCGATCTACCTGTTCGACCCGGAAGGCAACATGCTCGAATTCAAGGGGCCGCCGACTGCGATCGGCTGAACGCGGGCGGCACGCGGGCCGTCACGCGTCCGCGCGCGCCTTCAGCACCGTCCACTCGACCGCCACCGGATCGTGGTCGGCACTCGAGATCCATGCGGCACCGTCCTGCACCGTGCATTGCAGGCGCATCGTGCGCTCCGCGAGCTTCCCGAGCGCGGCCGCGACACCGTCGTTGAGCGACAGCACCTGCACGTTGCGCAGCCGCTCGACCTTGCTGCGCACGCCCTGCCACCAGATATCCGACGTCTTGCCGCCATATGCGATCACCGTGACCTGCCCGGCGCGGCCGGCCGCCTTCGAGATGCGCCGCTCGTCGGGCTGGCCGGCTTCGATCCAGACGTCGATCGCGCCGGTCAGGTCCTTCTGCCACAGATCGGGCTCGTCGACGTCCGACAGCCCCTTGCAGAATTCGAGCCGCTCGTGCGCGAACAGCGCGAACGCGACGATGCGCACCATCATCCGGTCGTCGGTTTCGGACGGATGGCGCGCCACCGTCAACGCGTGATCGGCGTAGTAATGCCGATCCATGTCGGCGATTTGCAGTTCGGCTTTGTAGATCGTGGATTTCAGCGCCATGCGGAGTCGGCCCGGGCGGGCATTCGGTTCGGTCGGGCCGTGATGATACCGAATGCGGGCCGTGCAGCGCGTGTCATGCGCCACCCACAGCGCAACGGCCCGGCATGTGCCGGGCCGTGTTCGGTTCGCGCCGCCGGCTCAACGGGCCGGCGCGCTCGCGCGTCGTGTGACGGCGCGGTGAATGGACGCTTACTGCTTGACGAAGCGCGAATCGGTCCAGAGACCCTGCTGGTCGCTGTTGTCGGCGCTGACGAACTGCACGTCGCCCTGGTCAACCGACACCACGCGGAAGCGCTGGCCTTCCGGCACCGACAGGCACCGGTAGTCGTCGAAGTATTGCTGCTTCGCCTGCGACTTGCCGTCACGCTCGTGACTCAGTACGGAGTCCAGATTGTCTTTCGACAGGCAGCCCCATGCGTTCTTCGTCAACTGGATTTCCTGCTTCGGCTTGACGGCCGAATCGCCGCCGGCTTGGGCAATCGACACCGCGCAAAATGCGCCGACGAGGGCAAAAAGGATACCGGTACGTTTCGTCATGTTCTGTCTCCAGGCTTGCGGGCACCAGGCTTGGGTTAGCTATGTGTTTAAAGGTGATCGTGAACCCGCGTTTTTCACTTTAGAAGACCGGCAAGCGATAGCAAGCACATTTGTTGTGCGACCGCAATAGCGGCGGATTGTCGCACCCCGTGCGCAGCCTGTTTTTCACATCCCGCACAGGCACGACGACACGCACCACCCGACGAACGGGCTCGCGCCGCCGGGCGGAAAGCGTTACTCAGCAAGACTTTCATCAAAGTTACAACGCGGCGATTGAACGGTTTGGATAATCCATTTCTCTATCCGGATCATTTTGATGCGCCGCACATAAAGTCATCCGAAACGATTCGACTTTACCGCAACGCGGAATCGCATTTACCCGATACAAGAAAAATGCCAGGTATAAGCGCATCCGTATTTATCCGTACTTCTCCGCATGGTTTCAGCGCCCGCGAAAGCCCCGTCGCAGGCGCCTTTCACCAGCGTGTTTACCCTGCTTTATTCAGGGTGGCTTACTGGCGCTCGAAATAATCGCGCTGAAAAATGCACATGCGATAAGCGTTGTGATACGCGCCGTTTCCGAAAAATTCTTCCTTCAATTCGGCCTCGTGCTGGAATCCGCATTTCTCGTACACATGAATCGCCGCCGCATTCGACGTATCGACGATCAGGTACAGCTTGCGCATGTTCAGCACCTTGAACGCGTACTCGATCGCAAGACGCGTCGCCTGGCCCGCGTAGCCGCGCCCTTGGCGTTGCGGCGCGATGATGATCTGGAACTCGCCGCGACGATGGATGTAGTCGAGCTCGATCAGCTCGACGAGGCCGACCAGTTCGCCTTGCGCGTCGACCGCGACGAAACGGCGCTCGCGCTGGTCGTGCACGTGGCGGTCGTACAGTTGTGACAGTTCCGAGAAGGTTTCGTACGGCTCCTCGAACCAGTAGCGCATGATCTTGGCGTCGTTGTTCAGCTCGTGGACGAAGCGCAGGTCCTGGCGCTCCAGCGGCCGCAGCGCGAGCGTGTTGGTATCGTTCTGGAGTTGCATGTTCATGTCCTTTTTTGATGCCGGCGCACGTGCGGCAAGGCCGCATCCGGGCCTGTTTCGCACTGTAAGAAATTGAACGCGGGCGAAGTTCAGAGCCTAGAATGGGAGCAAGGGTTCCTGCCACCGCAAGGAGGCTATCGTGTTCGAGCAAGTCATACTCGGAATATTCCTCGTGCTGCCGCTCGTGATTGTCGCGGCGCTGTTTTCCGACGAACTTTGGCAGGAACATCGGCGCCAGCATCCGCGCGACGAAAACACACCGCACATCGACTGGAAGCATCCGTGGCGCCGCGTGCGACGCGAGCATTGAGTCGATTGCCGTTCATCCGCGGGGCGTGCCGGCCCGGCCGCCTTGGCATGCGAACGCGTGACGCGCCCTGTTAAGCATCCGAATTTCGCCGCGATCCAATTCCCCCTTGATCCGCTCACTCCGCGAGACGCCGCCGTGAACGACCAGCCCGCCCAGCCTCCGCACGACATTCCCAGCGAAACGATCGACCTGCAGATCGCCGACGTCCTCGCGGCCGTCCGCTATCCGGCCAACAAGGATGCGATCGTCGATGCCGCGCGCGACGCCGGCGCCAGCAACGAAGTGCTGTCGATGCTCGACGGCCTGCCCGAACAGGACTACGCGGACGTGAACGCCGTCACGCAGTGGGTCGCCGGCAACTTCGGTCCCGGCCTCGGGGTTTGAGCGCGCACCCATAACGCGATAGGATCAGGCCGCACCGGTCGCGCGGCGGCCGGTTGCCTGTCGCCCGGCGCAAGACCGGGCGTTTCCGCGTACATGCCCGGGGAACACCATGGAAGGCATCCTGATCCAGCACACGACACGCCGTCAGCTCTGGTTCGGCGCCCTGACGGCGCTCGTCATCGTGCTCGCGCTCGGGATCGCCGCGCCGCACGCGAACGTCGAGCTGCCGGCCGTCGAGCCGTTCATGCCGATGTGCGCGCTCACCGTGTTCACCACGGCGAGCATCGCGGCGTTCTTTCTCGGCGCGCAGTTCACCGTGACGCGCCAGCCGGTGCTCGGCGTACTCGGCGGCGCCTACGCGTTTACCGCGCTCGCCGTCGCCTTGCAGCTGCTCACCTTTCCCGGCGTGTTCGCACCACACGGGCTGTTCGGCGCGCAACCACAAAGCGCCGCGTGGATGTGGATCTTCTGGCATGCCGGCTTCCCCGGTTTCGTGATGGTCGCGCTGCTCGCGCGCGAGCGGCTGGCACGCGCCCCGATCAGCGCGCAGCAGACACGCTGGTGGACACTCGCGCTGATCGGCGGGCCGGCTGTCGTCGCCGGGGTGCTGTGCCTGTTCGCGCTGAACGTATCGCTGCCACCCGCGTTTCATCCGCCGGGTGACGCGGCCATGCTGCCCGTCAACGCCGTCGCGCTGATCGTGTGGCTGCTCAATGCGCTGGCGCTCGTGGCCGTGCTGGCCACCGGCCGGCTGCGCACGACGCTCGATCTGTGGCTCGCGATCGCGGTGCTCGCCTGCCTCACCGACACGACGCTGAACCTGATGAGCACCCATCGCTTCACGGTCGGCTGGTACCTCGCGCGCGTGTTCAGCATGTTCACGCCGGGCGTGCTCGTGTGCGTGCTCGCGTGGGAAGTGACGATGCTGTACCAGCGGTTGTTCGAGGCGCACGCGACGCTGATCCGTTCGTCCGCGCGCGACGGCCTGACGGGCGCCTTCAACCGCATGCATTTCAACGACCATTTCCACACGCTGTTCCTGCAGGCGCGGCGGCAAGGCGAACCGCTGTCGCTGCTGATGGTCGACGTCGACCGCTTCAAGGCGTACAACGACGCGTTCGGCCACGTGAGGGGCGACGCGTGCCTGATCGCGGTCGCGAATGCGCTCGCCGGCGCGGTGCGGCGGCCCGCGGACATGGTCGCGCGTTACGGCGGCGAGGAGTTCGCGATCGTGCTGCCGAACACGGGGGCGCGCGGGGCGCGGCTGGTCGCCGAGGAAGCGCGCGAAGCGGTGCTGCGGCTCGGCCTCGCGATGCCCGACTCGCCGGCCGGGCGCGTGAGCGTCAGCGTCGGCTGCGCGACCGTGTCGGCCGACGACCTGTCGACGCCCGATGCATTGATCGAAGCCGCCGATGCCGCGCTGTATCGTGCGAAGGATACGGGGCGAAACAGGGTCGTCACGGCCTGAAAACGTCTGCGGTTTCAGGGATTCTTCGGGGATTTGTTACGGTCATTGTGACCGGAATAATCCGCCGTTACGGATTGCGGCGCGGGGAAACGATCGCTTACAGCCTGGGCCGGAGCCGCTCGCTATGCTGGGTTTCATATTGAACCCGAGCAGGTGAGCGCGATGAAGAAGGTCCTTTTGCTGATTGCCGGCGTCGCCGTGCTGTTGAGCGGCTGTATCGTGGTGCCTGACGGTGGCGGGTATTACGGGGATGGGTATTACCACCATCATCGTCATTGGGATTGATGGCGGGATGACAGCCTTGTAACTGGCGACGTTGTTGAAACGGAAGGGGCGGGCTTATCCCGCCCCTCATCGCGATGATCGCCGTCGTCAGCGTCGGTCGCGCAGGTCACGACGCATCACGCTGACCCATCTCGCATCGACTGCGCCGATCAGAAAGGAATGGAGATGATCGCTCCGCCGCACGCGCCAATGCACCACCCCTGGCCAGGGCCGCGGTGGTCCTTGTAGTCCGGGTGGTTGTACCCGGCCAAACGATCCCAACTGGGCGTCTGCACATAGATCACCAGGTTGCCATCCGGCTGGAATGCGAACAAGGCATTGCTATTCCCGCCCGTGTTGGTTTTCCAAATCGGCGTGCCAGCATCGTTATACAAGACGAAATTCCCGTCGTTCTGCATCCATGCGGACGTTACACCCTTGCCTGCCGTACCGGTGTTCCAAATCACAGCACCGTTCTTGTACAGCACCAAGTTCCCATCGGCCTGCAGAATGAAAAAGTATTGCCCGATCGAATAACTCACTCCGGCCGTCAGCTTAGTGTTCGGGTAAAGGACACGAGCCTCGTTTGATTGCATGCTCGAAACATCGCTCGTCTTGCTATCCCAAATCGGACGCATCCAGTAGAAGACAATATTTCCGTCGTCCTGAACATTCAGAAACGAGTTGGAGCGCTCCGTCTTGATTACCCAGATCGGACGGTTATCATCGGTATAAAGCACGAAATTTCCGTCCGGCTGCATAACGGCACGTGTCACGCCTTTTCCGTTCGTCTTTGCTTGCCACACGGCCTGGCCGTTGGATGCATAGAGAACCAGGTTTCCGTCTGATTTCTGCAGCGTCAGGCAATACTGGTTGTTATCGGAACATACCGACTGCCCCGCCCACATCGTAACACCAGGCTCAAGACGCTTTGCGAATGCAAGCGATTGACAAACCAAGAAAATAAAAGCAAAAACAGACAGCTTTTTCACGCTTTCCCCCGGAATCAGTTGAGTTTGATAGCTTTCTTCTTTCTTCACATCAACCTGCGCGACGCAATCCTACAATTGTTCATACAAATGAAGCAAGATTTTTATCGCACGTGTCAGATTCCGGAATTCACCACACATTTTCTGCTCAAGACACAATCTGATGAGTCATTGCGATCAGCGCATTTTTCGAAACAGACCGCGTTCAATTTTCCCAAAAACCGGCAATGACACATTGCGCTCCGCAGGCAGGCGCGTCAGTTGCTTCTCAGACACGGCAAACAGGACCGACACCGACTTAGCCAAACAACTCTGGCTCCATCGATAGACGGAGTCACTTCCCGATACAAAACCTGCTGAAAATCACCCCCAGCAGATCATCCGAAGTGAATTCTCCGGTAATCGCATTGAGTTGCTCCTGCGCGAGCCGCAGTTCCTCGGCAAACAAATCGAGCGACTGCGCCCTCTGCTCCGCATGATCCGCCGCCTGCGCCATATGCTCCTGCGCGGCCCGCAGCGCGATCAGATGCCGCTCCCGCGCGAGATACACCCCTTCCGCCCCCGCCTGCCACCCTGCAATCCGCAGCAGCTCCGCACGCAGCATGTCGATCCCGTCGCCACGCTTCGCCGACAGATGCACCTCGGTCAAATCACCCTCAGCCGCCGGATGCTCGACACACGCCGCCACCCCGGTCAGATCCGTCTTGTTCAGCACGCGCACCACCGGCACGCCGCCCGGGAACCGCGCCGCGATCGTCTCGTCATCCGCCGTCATCCCGGTGCGCGAATCGAGCAGATGCAGCACGACATCCGCCCGCTCGATCTCGCTCCACGTGCGTGCGATACCGATCCGCTCGACCTCGTCCTCCGTCTCGCGCAGCCCGGCCGTATCGATGATGTGTAACGGAATCCCTTCGACCTGAATCGTCTGCGCAACCTTGTCGCGCGTCGTGCCCGCGATCGGCGTGACGATCGCCAGCTCCGCGCCGGCCAGCGCATTCAGCAACGACGACTTGCCGACGTTCGGCTGCCCCGCCAGCACGACCGACAACCCTTCACGCAGCAGCGCCCCCTGCCGTGCATCGCCCAGCACGTGCGCGAGCTGCGCGCGGATCTTCGCGAGCTTGCCGCGCGCGTCGGCCGCCTCCAGAAAATCGATCTCTTCTTCCGGAAAATCGAGCGTCGCCTCGACCAGCATCCGCAGCGTGATCACGTCGTCGACGAGCGCATGGATCTGCCGCGAGAACGCGCCGTCGAGCGAACGCCCGGCCGAACGCGCGGCGGCTTCGGTGCTCGCCTCGATCAGGTCGGCGACGGCCTCGGCCTGCGCGAGATCGAGCTTGTCGTTCAGGAACGCGCGCCGCGTGAATTCGCCGGGCTCCGCGAGCCGCAGCCCGAAACCACGCCCCGCATCGAGGCAGCGTTGCAGCAGCAGCTGCATCACGATCGGCCCGCCGTGCCCCTGCAGCTCGAGCACGTGCTCGCCGGTGTACGAATGCGGCGCCGGGAAGTACAACGCGATCCCGCGGTCGAGCGGCGCGCCGTGCGCGTCGAGGAACGGCACGTAGCTCGCGTGGCGCGGGGCGAGCTTCTGCCCGCACAACGCGTCGATCAGCGGCAACGCGGCCGCCTCGCCGCCGCGCCCGAACGACACACGGACGACCCCGATGCCACCCCGGCCGGCAGCAGTGGCAATGGCGACGATCGGATCGGAATCGGTAGCGAGCATGGGAATCGGATGAATGGGATGAATCGGGTGATCAGTGAGTATGGTGCGCCCGCGCAACACTTCGGGCATCGGAACGCCGGCATTGTAGCGTGCCGGCACACACGCCACCGGCCACCCCGCAGGATTCGGACACACTCGAATTTATCCCGCCGGGGATAAGCCAAGTATCATCCCGGCGCCATGTCGCAGCCACCGTTTCGGACGAGTATGCCTGCTGGAGCGGCCCAACGCTGCGGCCCTCAATTCCACCATCCACCTCGATCAAGACCGGGATTCGTCTGAACGAGCTATGTTTATCCTGAATGGTTGTCTGAGAGGCGGCGGTGGAATTGCACAATCTCCCCATGCCGACATCCGAAGAAAAAGCCGCGTTCTCGGAACGCCTGAAATTCGCCCTGCGGCGCAGCCCGGAGAAGGTCACCGGTGCGACTGAGCTGGCGAACCGATTCAATCTGCGCCACCGCGGAGCGCAGCCCGTTTCGCCGCAAACCGCGCACAAATGGCTGACGGGCCGCACGATCCCGACGTCGGACAAACTCGCCACGCTCGCCGAATGGCTGCGCGTCGAAGTCCACTGGCTGCATTACGGCCCGTCGCCGAGCGTGATCGAACACCCGACGCCGCAACCGCTGCCGCGCGACGAGCGCTATCCGCCGACGCCCGAGACGATCGAACTCGCGTCGAAGATCGAAGCGTTGTCGCCGCATCATCGCTACCTCGTGCAGGAACTGGTCGAACAGTTCTACGGCGACTCGGGCGAATCGAAGAAGGGCTGAACCCGCATTACCGGCCCCGCAAAAAGCAAAAAGCCGCATGGGCGAACCATGCGGCTTTTTTTCGTGCATCGCGGGGCGAACGCGCCGCCCCGCGTGTGCAACGGGCGTCAGGCCGGTTTCTTCTTGGCCCCGCCGAGCTTGCGCGTGATGTAGTACTGCTGTGCGATCGACAGCACGTTGTTCACGACGTAGTACAGCACGAGGCCTGCCGGGAAGAAGAAGAACATCACCGAGAACGCGATCGGCATGAACTTCATCATCTTCGCCTGGACCGGGTCCGGCGGCGTCGGGTTCAGGCTCGTCTGCACGTACATCGACACGGCCATCAGCACCGGCAGGATGAAGAACGGATCGCGCTGCGACAGGTCGTGAATCCACAGAACCCACGGCGCGCCGCGCATTTCGACCGATGCGAGCAGCACCCAGTACAGCGAGATGAACACCGGGATCTGGATCACGACCGGCAGGCAGCCGCCGAACGGATTGACCTTCTCGGTCTTGTACAGCTCCATCAGCGCGGCGTTCATCTTCTGCGGATCGCTCTTGAAGCGTTCGCGCAGCGCCTGCATGCGCGGCGTGATTTCCTTCATGCGCGCCATCGACTTGTAGCTCGCAGCCGACAGCGGGAAGAACACGGCCTTGATCAGGATCGTCAGCAGCACGATCGACCAGCCCCAGTTGCCGATGTAGCCGTGGATCTTCTCGAGCAGCCAGAACAGCGGCTTCGCGATGATCGTGACCCAGCCGTAATCCTTCACGAGTTCCAGGCCCGGCGCGATGCCTTCGAGCATGCGCTCTTCTTCCGGACCGGCGAACAGGCGAGCCTGCACGTCGGCCGACTGGCCAGGAGCGATCGCGGCGACCGGCTGCTTCACGCCGACGCGGTACAGCGTCGGGTCGATCTTTTCAGCGTAGATATCGCGCTTCACGCCCTGCTGCGGAATCCAGGCCGACGCGAAGTAGTGCTGCACCATCGCGACCCAGCCGTTGTCGGCGGAGTTCACGTAGTCGGCCTTGTTTTTGTCGAGGTCGCTGAAGTTGATCTTCTGGAAGTGCTTCGCGTCCGTGTAGACCGCCGGCCCAAGGAACGTGTGCGAGAACATCGGCGTTTCGACGGCCGTGTTGTCGCGCACCAGTTCCATGTAGACCGTCGGCGTGACAGGCGCCGTGCCGACGTTGTCGATCTTGGTGTCGACGCCGATCACGTAGCTGCCGCGCGTGAACGTGTAGGTCTTCACGACCTTCACGCCGCCCTTCACCGGCGATTCGAACGACAGCTTCAGCGCGTTCTGGTCACCCGTCAGCGACGTCGAGCCGGGGTTCAGCTGCGTGTAGACGTCGTTGTGGTTGGGGAAATCGCCGCCGAGCAGGCCCGAGCGTGCGAGATACGTGTGGCCGGCCGTGTGGTCGAACAGCGTGATGTACAGGTCGGGCTGCTTGCCGTCGCCCTGCTTCTTCAGCGTCAGCTTCGCGAGCGTGCCGCCGCGCGTGTCGATTTCGCCGTCATACACGTCGGTCGAGAACTTCACGAGCTGCGCCTGGGCGGCCGGTGCCGTCGTCGACGGTGCGGCGCCGGCTGCGGCGGCAGGCACTTCACCTGCAGTCGTCGTCGTCGCGCCCGTGCCCGATGCACCGCCGGCAGCGGCCGCGGGGGCCGTCTGCGTGGCACTCGGGAAGAACATCGACGGGCGTCCATGGTCCCGCTGCCAGTTGTCGTACAGCATGACAGCTGACATGAAGAAGATCACCCATAGGACGGTGCGTTTGATATCCATGCGTTGTCTCAGAGTCGATGGGACCGCGCGTCGGCTTCGCCGCGAGCGCGAGTGTCGGAGTTGGGCGGCGGGACGAGGTCGATGCCGCCCGCGGAAAACGGATGGCATCGGCACACGCGCCTGACGGCGAGATACGTGCCGCGCGCGGCGCCATGATACTGGATTGCCTCGCGCGCGTAATCCGAACAGGAAGGATAAAAACGGCAACGGTTGCCGAGCATCGGGCTCACGGCAACCTTGTAGAAGCGCAGCAAGGCGATCAATACCGTTTCCATACCTTGGGCGACGCCGTTCGGCGCCGCGTCAAAACCGGCCGGGCAGGCGCGAACGCCGCACCGGGCACGGATGCGTCACTCGGACGCGGGCTTCGACGCACGGCGGGCGATCTCCCGGACTGCCCTGTCGAGCAGTTCGCGAATCTCGGCCGCGCACATCGCCGCGAGCGGGGCGGAAGCCGCGCTCGGCAGCGCTTTCTTGTCGAAGCGCGTGTGCTGCCGCAGCAGCAGGTCGTAACCGGCGAATTCGGCCCGGCGCAGGCGAAACTGATCGCGCGCCAGCCGCTTCACGAGGTTACGAGTCACCGCACGCGGCGCATACTTCTTGCCGACGACGAGCCCCAGACGCGCGGGCTGACCGGTCGGCTTGCCGTAAATCACGAAGTGCGCGGAGCGCCGCCAGGGGCGCAAACGAAAAACGGATGAAAATTCATCCGTTTTCAGAAGTCGCGCAGCTTTCGGGAAGGCGGCTTTCGTCTGCGACGGATTCGCACCCGGCTCGACGGCACCTTCCGCAGGACTGCGGACGGCGGACACAGCGCGCAACCTGCCTTAGATGGCGAGGCGCTTGCGGCCCTTCGCGCGGCGAGCGTTGATGACCTTGCGGCCACCTGCCGTCTTCATGCGGACACGGAAGCCATGGGTGCGCTTGCGGCGCGTCACGGACGGTTGGTAAGTACGTTTCATGATGTTCTCACTTGTTCGAGAATGTCGAAATTCAGGGGACCGCGTGCCCTTAACCGGAGGCATTCGGGCGAACGCAATCGCCGGGAATACAGGATTGGTTTTCGCGGAACCCGCTATTTAAACCGTTTTTCCGTTGACGGTCAATACTTTAGGAGTCGCTCGCCTGTGCCCGCCCCGAGCGATCCGGCCCCGCGCCCCACACAACCGGCCTGTGGATAACTCGCTCTGTGGCCGCGTTTGGCGGTAGAATCTCGCCTTATCTCCAAGAATCCCGCACGCCGCTTCGGTGCCCGCCTGCCCCTCCGACACTGTGACGCAGGCGTCCGACGCACGCTCGCACGACCGCTTCGGGCCTTGTTGCGCCACCGCGACAAGGGCGCCGGCGAGCCGCGCTGTGCATGCAAAAAACGACAGTTACTTGATGAACGATTTCTGGCAACACTGTTCCGCACTGCTGGAGCGCGAGTTGACGCCCCAGCAGTACGTGACGTGGATCAAACCCTTGGCCCCGGTGGCCTTCGATGCGTCGGCGAACACGCTGTCCATCGCCGCGCCGAACCGCTTCAAGCTGGACTGGGTCAAGAGCCAGTTTTCGGGACGGATCTCCGATCTGGCCCGCGAATTCTGGAGCGCACCGATCGAAGTCCAGTTCGTCCTCGATCCGAAGGCGGGCATGCGCAGCGCCCCCGCCGGTGCAGCACCGGCCGCCCCGCGCGCACCGCTGGCACCCAGCGGCCCCGCCGCGACGGTGGCTGCGATCGCCGCCAACCTGGCCGCGAATGCCG
>NZ_VWWH01000057.1:0-48454 GCF_011753045.1 Burkholderia sp. Ap-955 | reverse complement strand
CGGCACCGCTTTGCACGGCCACCGAGAACCCGAGCTTGATCAGCTTTTCGACCACGTCGGGAACGGTCGCTACGCGCCGCTCCTCGTGGGCCGTCTCCAGAGGGACCCCAATCAGTAATGTCATATCGTGAATTACCCGTAGTGGCCGTCGCAAGGAATTCGGGCCAGTAGTTCAAGTTGCTACACTCAAAAGTCACTCAAGCCGACCTCGCCAGGTACAGTTGGTGGACCGCCACTCAATACGTCAGGCTTTCCTACTATAGGCATTGCACCAGCCCTTGCCCGCGACCTGCTTGCCCCCGAACATCGGGCAAGGCGCGAACGTGTCGCTCGGCTTGCCTTGATAGAGCGTGCAATTGCTGCAGATCTGTCCAGCGGCGTACTTCGCGTACTTCGCCTTGTCGACCTTGGTCGCGTCGGCCCTGTAGCCGAGTGCCTGGGCCGTGGCGTCACTGTCGGATACCTTCGGGGAATCGGCGAATGCGAGACGCGCAAGTACCAGACTCGAAGCGACACCGGCGGTCGTGATCATAAAAGTGCGGCGAGATTTCTTCATGCAAATTCTCATCGTTTAGAGAAATTAATTGTCGACAAACCGAGAAACTTCTGGGTATCAGTTATAGAAATGAAGGCGTTACGCAATCTTCGCCATCTAATCCTAGATAAGACGCTTCCATAAAAAACGTCGAGACGGATTGCTTCATCGTGCGGCGAGACCTCTTTGCCGCGGCCCGTACGCGCCGCCTCGTGGACAGCGCGTGCCGCGATCAGGCCCGCGGCGGTACGGTCAGGTACGGCGCGCTCGACCCGGGCCTCGCGTCCTTGATCTCCATGCGCGCGATCGCCTGGAGATGTACCTCGTCCGGGCCGTCCGCAAAGCGCAGCGTGCGACCCAAGGTCCAGCTGTCGGCGAGCGGAGTGTCGGGGCTGATTCCCATCGCGCCGAACACCTGCATCGCGCGATCGCACACCGCCGTATGCACAGTCGGCACGAGTGCCTTGATCATCGAGATTTCCTTGCGCGCAGCCTTCGCGCCGACCTTGTCGATCATCCACGCAGTCTTCAGCACGAGCAGGCGCGCCTGATCGATCTCGATGCGCGATCGCGCGATCCATTCGCCGACCGTGCCGTGCTTGTTCAGCGGCTTGCCGAACGCGACGCGCGACTGCGCGCGATCGATCATCAGTTCCAGCGCCAACTCCGCCGCCCCGATCGAGCGCATGCAGTGATGGATCCGGCCAGGCCCGAGGCGCGCCTGCGCGAGCGCGAAGCCGCTGCCTTCCTCGCCGAGCAGGTTGCGCGCCGGCACACGCACGTTGTCAAACGTGATCTCGCAGTGCCCTTCAGGTGCGTAGTGATTGATCACCGTGATGTTGCGCACGATCGTCACGCCCGGCGTGTCGCGCGGCACGAGGATCATGCTCTGCTGCTCGTGCGACGTGGCCTCGGGATCGGTCTTGCCCATCACGATGAAGATTTTGCAGTTCGGATGTGCGGCGTTCGTGATGAACCACTTGCGGCCATTGATCACATAGTCGCCGCCGTCGCGCTCGATGCGCGTCGTGATGTTCGTCGCGTCCGACGACGCGACGTCCGGCTCCGTCATCGCGAATGCCGAACGGATCTCGCCGCGCAGCAGCGGTAGCAGCCACTGTTCACGCTGCTCGGGCGTCGCGAACATGTGCAACAGCTCCATGTTGCCGGTGTCCGGCGCGTTGCAGTTGAACACTTCCGATGCCCAGCTCACGCGCCCCATGATCTCGGCGAGCGGCGCATATTCGAGGTTCGTCAGCCCCATGCCAGGCTCGCCGGCCTTCAGGTGCGGCAGAAACAGGTTCCACAGCCCTTCCGCTTTCGCGCGCGCCTTCAGTTCCTCCATGAACGACACCGGGTAGCGGCCCGCGTGCACCTCTTCGTGCCACTGGCGGATGCGCGGCACGATGTGTTCGTCCATGAACGCGCCCAAACGGCCGCGCAATTCCTCTACTTTCGGGGTATAGCCAAAATCCATGATCGACTCCGTTCGGTCAGAAAACCGAGGCACCACCGTCGACAGCGGCGGCCAGCCCGGTCAAATAAGCACATTCACGGACGAGATACCGACATCGCCGCGACAACGTCCTCCAGCCAGCCGAAGCACCTGAGCAGCGAGCCCCGCACAAGAGACATCGTCACGACTCGCGAGCTTCGACCTCTGCTTTCATTGCGGCATCAGATCGTCAGGCCGCCGTCGACGACGATGCATTCGCCACTCGTATAGCTCGCCGCATCTGACACGAGGTAAAGTACAGTGCCTGCCATCTCGCGCGGCTCCGCATGGCGGCCCAGTGGGATCTTCGCGAGCCAGCCTCCATAGATATCCTTGTCCTCAAACAACGCACCAGCGAATTTCGTGTTCGTGAGCCCCGGCAGCAGCGCGTTCACGCGAATGCCGAACGACCCGCACTCCTTCGCGAACGCCTTCGTCATGTTGACGACCGCTGCCTTCGTGATCGAGTAGATGCCCTGCCGGTCGCCCGGCTGCAGCGCGTTCACCGACGCCGTGTTGACGATCGCGCCGCCGCCGTGCGTCTTCATCAGCTTGCCGGCCTCGACCGACATGAAGAAGTAGCCACGGATGTTCACGTCGACCGTCTTCTCGTACGCGGCGAGGTCGGTATCGAGGATGTGCCCGAAATACGGGTTCGCGGCCGCGTTGTTCACGAGGATGTCGAGGCGGCCGTGCTTGCCGCGGATGTACTCGAACGTCGCGGCGATGTCCTCGAGCCGCCCGACGTGGCAGGCCAGCGCCTCGGCGCGGCCGCCTGCCGCGACGATCTCGTCGGCCACAGCCTGGCAGTCGTCGAGCTTGCGGCTCGACACGATCACGTGCGCGCCCTGCTCCGCGAGCAGCTTCGCGATTTCCTCGCCGATGCCGCGGCTCGCACCCGTCACCAGTGCGATCTTGCCGGTCAGGTCGAACAGATTCGTTGCCATGTTTCACTCCTCCATTGATATACATGCGGCGCGTGCCGCTTCGGTTTGTTTCAGCGCTGCGTGTCGATCACTCGCACGGCCTCGTCAGCCAGCGACCTGGTCATGTCGCCGACCTGCAGTGCCTTTGAATTCGATGCGTTGCCCTGGAGGGCGCGAGCTTTCACTCCCTGCGCGATCGCCGCAAACCGGAAAAAGCTGAATGCCAGATAGAAATTCCAATCTCGGATCGGTTCGATTCCGCGCAGCTCGCAATAACGCGCGACGATCGCCGCTTCGTCAGGAATGCCAAGTTCGGCGCAGTCGTGCCCGGTCAGTCCGGGAACCAAGCCGTCGGACGGCAATCGTAGGCACATGCAAAAGTAGGCGAGATCCGCGAGCGGATTGCCGAGCGTCGACAGTTCCCAGTCGAGCACGGCCCTCACGCGATAGCCGTCTCTCGCGAACATCAGGTTGTCGATCCGGAAGTCGCCATGGACCAGTGCCGGCCGGCCCGTGTCGTCAGGGCATGCCTTCGGCAGCCAATCGATCAGCGTCTCCATCGCATCGAGGCGCTCCGTCTCTGCCGCCCGGTATTGCTTCGTCCACACACCGATCTGGCGCTCGAAGTAGCTGCCCGGGCGACCGTAGTCGGCGAGACCGACCGCGTCGACGTCAACGTCATGCAGCGCAGCCATCGTCTGCAGCACCACGTCGTAGCAGATCGCACGATCGTGCTTCGGCAGATCCGGCAGCGCGGGATCCCAGAAAATCCGACCGTCTTCGAAGCTCATCACGTAGAACATGCTGCCGATCACGTCGCGGTCAACGCAGAGGTGATACGGATGCGCGACCGGCACTTCGGTGCCCCACAGCGAGCTCAACACACGAAACTCACGATCCACCGCGTGTGCGGACTTCAGCAGTTCACCCGGCGGCTGGCAGCGCAGCACGTAGTGGCCGCTGCGCGCGGTCAGTCGGAAGGTCGGGTTCGACTGGCCGCCGGCGAACTTGTTCGCTTCAACGGGACCTTCGAAACCTGGAACATGGTCTTCCAGGTAGCGCACCAGCCTGTTGATATCGAGTTGCTGTGCCGTGTTCGTCATTGTTCCGATCATTCAGTATTGTGAGTCAACCATAGTTCCGAATCGTGCTCGCCGAGAACGGCGTTCCCATCGCAACACTCCATGCCGAAAGACGTCGGGCTGCTCCTCACCAGACTGAGTTTGGCCATTTAATTCACTACTTCTAAGTAATACTGATCATATCGATCGAGCTTATGTTTATGAAATTTATTTTATGAATCTCACGGCATTCATGAAGCAAATCCTACGCGGTCAAATCAAGATTGTTGGGTCGCGTAACTTCATCTTGCTCCTGTGTTTTCCTCGCTACCGCAATTCTGCCGGCGCTTTCGGCGCGCTCCAGTGCGTAGTAGGAGTGGTACAGTTCGGCTGCGAAACACGACCACGCAAGAAGAGCCAGGAAAAGGAAAATCGAAGACGACGTTCGTCTCCTCACCGGGAAAAATAACAGGAGGTCCGCCAGCATCGATGGCTTGTATCATCGAATAAGTGATCGGAGAAGCCTCAAACTCCTTGATGAGGCTGGCCAATGCGCAGTGGATACCACACCTCCCGGCTGGGTGAGCTTTCGCTCAAATCGCACACGTCAGTTCCGGTACGACGGTGAACAGATCGCCGACGAGGCCGTAATCGGCGACGCTGAAGATCGGTGCTTCCGGATCCTTGTTGATCGCAACGATCACCTTCGAATCCTTCATGCCGGCCAGGTGCTGGATCGCACCCGAGATACCGACTGCGATGTACAGTTGCGGCGCAACGATCTTGCCTGTCTGGCCGACTTGATAGTCGTTCGGCACGTAGCCGGCGTCGACCGCGGCACGCGATGCACCCAGTGCAGCTTGCAGTTTGTCTGCCAGCGGCTCCAGTACCTTCTGGTAGTTTTCGCCGCTGCCCAGACCACGGCCGCCCGACACGATGATGTGCGCGCTCGTCAGTTCAGGACGGTCCAGCTTCGTCACTTCACGGCTCACGAATTGCGAGACACCCGCATCCGCTGCCGCTTCGATCTGCTCGATCGCTGCGCTGCCGCCTTCGGCCGCCACCGGATCGAAGCCCGTCGAACGCACGGTGATCACCTTGATCGGGTCGCTCGACTGCACCGTCGCAATTGCATTACCCGCGTAGATCGGACGCTCGAACGTGTCGGGGCTGACCACCCTGGTGATGTCCGAGACCTGCGCCACGTCCAACAGCGCAGCCACGCGCGGTGCGATGTTTTTGCCATAGGCAGTCGCCGGCGCCAGGATGTGCGTGTAGCCCTCGCCCGCCGTTACAACCAGTGCCACCACCTGCGCCGCCACGTTCTCCGCCAGGCCGTCACCCAGGTGCACCGCATCGGCGTGCAGCACCTTTGTCACGCCGACGATTTGCGCCGCTTGCTGCGCTGCCGCACCGGCGTTGGCGCCCGCGACCAACACGTGCACGTCGCCGCCACACTGGAGTGCCGCCGTGACGGTATTCAGCGTCGCTGCCTTGATCGATTGATTGCCTCCCAAGGGGGCTTCCTTCGGGGCGTCAGGTTCTGCAATGACCAGAATGCTCATGTCGTCTCTCCTCCCTCTCACAAGACCTTCACTTCGTTCTTCAACTTCTCGACCAGCGTCGCCACGTCCGGCACCTTCACGCCGGCCGCACGCTTCGGCGGCTCGACCACCTTCAGCGTCTTCAGGCGCGGGCTCACGTCGACGCCCAGGTCCGCCGGCCCCACCGTCTCCAGCGGCTTCTTCTTCGCCTTCATGATGTCGGGCAGCGTCACGTAGCGCGGCTCATTGAGGCGCAGGTCGGTCGTCACCACCGCCGGCAGCGTCAGCGAAACCGTCTCCAGGCCGCCGTCGACTTCGCGCGTGACCTGTGTGCGGCCATCGGCCACCGCCAGCTTCGAAGCGAACGTCGCCTGCGGCAGCTTCGCGAGCGCGGCGAGCATCTGTCCCGTCTGGTTCGAATCGTCGTCGATCGCCTGCTTGCCGAGGATCACCAGTTGCGGCTGCTCCTTGTCGACGATTGCCTTCAAGAGCTTGGCCACCGCCAGCGGCTGCAGTTCCTCGTCGGACTCGACCAGGATCGCGCGGTCCGCGCCGATCGCCAGCGCCGTGCGCAGCGTCTCCTGCGCCTGCGCCACGCCGGCGGAGACAGCGATCACTTCGCTCACCACGCCCGCTTCCTTCAACCGTACCGCCTCCTCGACCGCGATCTCGTCGAAGGGATTGATGCTCATCTTGATGTTCGCGACATTGACACCCGAGCAGTCTGTCTTGACGCGAACTTTCACATTGGCATCCACTACACGCTTCACCGCTACCAACACCTTCATTGCCCCTCCACATTCAATCTCATCACCGTGTCCATTCGGACACGAAGGCATGCCAACCGGATTGCCGCTTTGTCCGCCGGACGCATCAATTTCAAGTGTTGCCAAACATAGGTCGTGTTGCATACGCGTGCGGCCGCCGCACTCGATGTGCGCTGATTCCTGCTGCCGCGTTGCTCAGTAGACATTCGCCACTCCGGTCTCGTTTGTGCACCAGATCTAGATCGAAAGCCCTCCCGAAACTTCGATCGCTTCCCCGTTGACAAAGCTCGCCTCGTCGGACGCAAGGAATGCATAGACGTTTGCGATCTCTTTTGGCGAGCCCAGGCGTCGCTGCCAGCAGTTGGAACGAAATCCGTCAAGGACCTTCTCGGGCATCGTTTTCAGAATGTCCGTCTCGATAAAGCCCGGGCAGACGGCATTCACGCGGATCCCTTTCGGCCCGAGTTCTCGCGCCCAGGTTTTCGTAAATCCGACTACACCGAACTTGCTTGCCGCATAGTTCGTCTGCCCGAAATTGCCGTAGATACCAACCACGCTCGACGCGTTCAGGATGACCCCGGACTGCTGCTCGAGCATTACACCGATCACCGCCTGCGTGCAGTTGAACACCCCCTTGAGGTTGACATCGATCACCCGGTCAAACTGCTCTTCGGTCATGCGCGTGACCTTCGCGTCTAGCGCGATGCCCGCGTTGTTGACCAGGATGTCGATACGGCCAAACTTTTCCACGACATCCGCGGCCAAGGCCTCGATACCCGCGCGGTCGGTAACGTCCAACGAATAGCCTGCGGCCTTATAGCCCTCTGCCCTCAGGCTGCTGGCTTCTTGCTCCACAGCCTCGGCCGCGCGGTCGCAAAGAATCACCGTAGCGCCTTCGCTTGCGAACTTGCGCGCAGTCGCCTGCCCAATACCCGCGGCCGCGCCCGTGATGACGGCCACCTTGTCTTTCAGCTTCATGACTTCAACATTCCTAAGAAATTGCCGGACGCATTGTCCAGCGGGTACAAGCTGGGCCCGACAGGCCCTTATCCACCCGTTCACAAACCGTCAATGTTTGGGTTCAAGGCTCGCGAGGTAGCTGGCGATTGCCTTGCGGTCTTCCGCCGAGGCGCCGTCCGCAAGGCGCTTCATCATGCCGGTCGGTTCGCTACGGGTGCCGGAAGCAAACGCGTCGAACTGTGCCAGGATGTAGTCGTAGCCTTGGCCGGCCAAGCGCGGAAACTGGTCGTGCCCCATCAGTTGCGCCCCGTGACATGCCGCGCAATTCCCACTCGTCACCAATTGCTGCCCCTTTTCGCGCAATTGCGCATCAGGCTTGAAGTAGCGGTTTGCGATGGGCGAAACCTTGGAGAAATAGTTCGCCAGGTCCTTGATTTGCGCGTTGTCCATGGTCATCGACAACGGTCCCATGTTCGGACTGCGTCGCGCGCCGCTCGCAAAATTGTGGAGCTGCGTCTCCAAATAGGCGGCAGGCTGCCCCGCCAGGCTCGGATAGCCCTGATGGAGTGAATTGCCTTTGACGCCATGGCACATGGAGCAGGCATCGTTCACGTGCGGCCACGGGCCTCCGTCAGCCTCATACGCCTTGGCTGATGTGTCGATATAGCGATCCAGACGATGGAGATCGAGCAGACCTGGGCCAAAGACGACAAGCGCCACAGCAGCGGCAATGGCGGCAACGCTAATCACAATGAGTTTCTTCATGTCGTTCCCCTCACGCCCGACGCAGTGCATTGAGCACCTGCAGCGCCGCTTGGTGACCGGAGCGCACCGCGCCATCCATGTAGCCGGCCCAGATCTCCGCCGTCTCAGTGCCTGACCAGATCAGGTTGCCGCACGGTGGGCGCAGTGCTTCACCGTGGGCGCTCCAGAAGCCGGGCGGAATGGCTGAGATGCAGGTGATCGTCCAGGGATCGCCCCGGCCCCAGTCATGATCGTGATAGGCCACCGGCGACAGGGCTTCACGGCCCCATGCCCGGGCATAGAGTTCGGTCAGGATTGACTTTGCGGCGTCCGGCTCCGACGGAAGCTGCGCATTTGCGACGAAGGCGTTGATGACTCCGATTTCACCGCCCGGGGGCGAGTTGTCGAAGGCCCAGATCACTGGCCCGTTGATCTGGATGATGTGACCATTCAGACCTTTCTCACGCCAGAACGGACGGCGGTAGACCATGGCCACCTTGCGTGCGGGTGAGTGCGCAGGCCATGCGCGTTGCAACGCGGCGCGCTTCTCCGGCAGTGGTGGGTCAAACTGCACCTGGTTACACAGGGCCGGATGGATGGCCATGATGACTTTGCGAGCGCGCACTTCGCCGTGGTCGGTATGCAGCGTGACGACATCGCTGTCCCAACCGGAAATCTGGCGCACCGGCGTCGACAGGCGCATCCTGTCGCCCAATTGCTTCGCGATCTTGATACTGAGAATTTGCGAACCGCCGACGAAGCGGGTTTCCTGCGCGCTGTGCTTGATGCTGTCGAGCTGCGAGTAGTCGCGATCCGCCGAATTGATCATCGACAGAAAATGCAGGAGCCCCATCTTGGCCGGGGCCGTGCCGCCGGAAAGGGTGATGCTTGCGTTCCAACCGACTTGGTCTTCGGGCTTGATGTTCTGCTTTCCGAGCCAGTCACCAACCGAGAGCTTGTCCAGCTCACGGACTCTCGGGGATTTCCAAGGGGCGCCCGAAGGCACATCGCGCGACAGCTGGCTGAGCTTTGCGCTGACCGCCTCATCGGTACCGAACGTCCCCTTCAGATCGACCGCCACTAGGCCATCGCCGCCCAGAATGACGGTCTTGCCCTCGTAGTAGCTCGGAAACGTGTCGACCTCCAGTTCGCGGGCGAGATCCGCCACGGCAGTCTGACCGGGCCCGATCCACTGGCCGCCGACCTCGGAAACGTAGCCGCCTTCGATGTTGTAGTTGAGCGTGCGACCGCCTACTCGGTCTCGCGCCTCCAGGACTACGAAGGAGTTGCAACCCGCCAGCTGCAGGTCGCGCGCGGCCGTCAAGCCCGCCAGCCCAGCGCCGATGATGGCGACATCAAGCACGCCGTCCGGTGTCTGTCCAGCCTTGGCGGTACCAGCATCGGCTTGCCGGGCGCCCAGAGCCAGACCGCCTGCGGCCGCAGTAACGCCAGCGTATTTCAGCCATTGCCTGCGCGGCAGGTTAGCTGGTGTGTCGGGGTGAGATTTCTCTGACATGGTATTTACGTAACTGCGATGAATGTGTTGATGCTTCGAGTGCCTCGTTGCACTTCGATCCCGAACCTGCGGACATGCCGGCCGCTACGGATGCTTCGGTGCTGCCTGACAGCCCAGACCAGGTCGCGCAACATCTGCTGATCAGCCTCTGCACAGCGGCCGTGCACCGTTCCAGCACATCGTTCTCCGGAAACAACATCAGCTCAGCCGCGCTGCCCTGCACTAAGGCAATCTCATACGGCGAACGCGTCATCAGGGCGTGTCGCAACAAGCTGGACAGACACCGCTCAATGACAGCGCCATCTGCCAGCCGATCGCTGGCCGCATCCTTGCGAATGCTCTCCACTGACGCACGGATGAAGCTGAGCATTTCCTTTGCGGTAGGCTGCCGCCCCCAAGTCGCAGCCGTAGTGCCGGAACATGTCGTCATGACAACGTCTCCCATGCGAAGACTGTGTCCGTCACGGCTCGGTAGCTTCTTGATTGAAGCTGCAGCCTGTACCCACCCCCGGCGCTTACTCCTTGGTCCAGCCGTTCCGATAAAGCTCTCCGGCAAGCACACCCAGGCGCGACGTGAGGATGTAGTTCTCACCGTCCTCGATCAGCGCGGAGCGCACATCACGGAAGATTTTCTCGATCGGGAATTCGCGCGTCGTGCCGTTGCCGCCGAAGAGCTGAAACGCCTCGTGGGTGATCTTCATCGCCTCTTCTGTGACGCTGACCTTGGCCTGTGCGGTCGCATAAGGGTGGCTCACCGGCGACATACGCGAATACGCGAGGCTGCGGCGTGCGATCGCACGCGCCATCTCCAGCCGGCGCAGCATCTCGCCGATGCGCAAGTGCGTCATCTGGTGATCCATTAGCAGCGCGCCGCCTTGTTTGCGTTGGTGGCAGTAGTCGAGCGCCAGCTCAAACGCCGAACGCGCCACGCCGACAAAGGTCTGGCACATGTGCGTGCCGGCATACGACCACGTCGACGCCAGGTTGCCGAGATAGTCATCCTTCAGCGCAATGGCGAAGCGCTTCGGCACCTTGACGTTGTCGAAATAGATCTCCCCTTGTGGCAACGAACGCTGGCCGATCTTGTCGAGCGGCTTACCTCGCGAGACCCCCGGCAGATCGAGTGGAATGATGATCCCGATGCCATTGGTGAACGTGCTGTGCTCGCCAGTACCGTAAAACCCGTCGCCATAGTCGGCCGCCATGTAGGCGAGCGCGACCTGTGCCACCGCCCCGTTCGACACCCACGCCGAACTCTGGCCGTTGACGATGATTTCATCGGTGCCGACCTTCGCGGTGACGTTGCCGACTGGCTGCTTTCCGCCAGCGCTGAGTTCCTGGCGATACAGAATTGCAGCATCGGAGCCGCGGTCGGGCTGCGTATTCATCCAGCAGCCAACCTTGCCGGCACACATTTCGATCAGTTCCTGGTTACCGACCGTCTGGGCCATCATCATCGGCATGCTCGCGGCGCCAATCGAAATGGCGAAGCCCGCATCGCCCCAACCGAGTTCCTCGCCAATGATCGACTCGATGCGAATCGCGACTTCGGGCGGGAACTGCGCGATCAGTTGCGGATCGAGCCCGAGCTTGGCAGCCTCAACAATCGCCGTCCAGTACGGAGACCCTGGGGCGATCGCTTCCTCCGGCGTCATGCGATCGAGCTCCCGGCCAATCGGGCGCAGTACATCGCGCGCAAAGCGATGGACTGTGCTCTGGATCGCGCTTTCCTCTTCGCTCAACGGCGTCTCGAAACCGGTCAGTCCGACCGACGGCAACTCCACGTTTTTCTTCAGGCGAATCATGTTGTGCTCCTCCATTCCATTCTCAGTTAATGCGCCCGCCTTCAGGCTGCAGCGTCGCGCACCTTACGGTTCAACCAATCGTCCATCGCGGCTGCGCCACCCAGTGCCCCATTAAGGACGCACCATCGGAACGGTTCGGGTAATGTCGAGGGCGTCTCGTGGCGCACCGCCGCGAGCAGCGGGGGCTCGGTTCCGCGAATCCGTTGGGCAATCAGGTGGCCGACCATGGACTGGGAGGCCACGCCATGCCCGGAGCACCCAGCGGCGTAGTAAATGTTCTGATTCGCCCCGGTGGTGCCGACCACCGGAAGCGCATCGCCGGCAAAGCTGATATAGCCGCTCCAACACGCCCGCACTGCGATGTTTTTCAAGGTCGGGAAGCGGTCGCGCAGAGCGATCCTCAACTCGCGATACTGATCGTAGTCAGGCACGTTCGGCGTCTTTGATCCGTACGGATAGTGAAGTCGCTTGGTGGTCACCAGGAGCGTGTTGTTCGCCGTCAAGCGATGGCTTTCCATTGTCCAGTGTGCCGTCACGATGCCTTCACGCCCGGGCCAGCCCAGCGACTTCAGTTGCGCGGGGGAAAGCGGTTCGGTCTCGATGGCCGACACCCGCAAGGGGACCACCTTGTCCGCGAGAAGACCAAGCTGGGGGGTATAGCCGTTCGTGGCGAACATCAGCACCGGAGCGCTCGCGCTACCCCGTGGCGTCTTCACCTTGATCACGGGACCTTCGGTGTAAGACAGCAGCGGCGTGTTTTCACAAATCTTGACGCCTGCGCGAAGCGCGGCACGCCGCAGACCCATCACGTACTTGCCTGGATTAAGCGTGCCGCCACGCGGGGTGTATTCACCAAACAGAAATGCCGGCGGAATGCCCCGCGCACGCATCTGGGCCTCGCCCCAAAATTCTGACTTGGCGCCAAATTCCGCGCTGGCGCGTACGCCCTCGCGCACCTTCTCTTCCTGCGACGGATGAATCCCTGCGCGAATCAACCCGGAGGGGTTGTAGTCGCAGTCAATCCCGTGTTCCTTGAGCTTGCCTTCAACAAAGGGGACGGCGTCTTCGTAGTAGCGGACGATCTCTTTCGCACGCTCCTTGCCGACGTCCTTGAGGAACAGGTCGTATTCGAGCGCTACACCGCCGCCCATGTAGCCGGCATTGCGGCCGCTTGCCCCGAAGCCGGCAAATTCACGCTCCAGGACGATCACTTTCGCGCCCTGCTTGGCGAGCTCGAGTGCGGCGGAAAGGCCAGCGAAGCCGGCGCCGACAATCACGACATCGGCGCTGACGTCGCCCTCGAGCGCCGGCTGCATGTCTTCGGGCTTTTCCACCCATCCGCCAAGCGCCCGATACTTTTCCAGGTCGGCTGCCTCTCTACCGTCCGCAGCAGGCTCCGTGCGCGCACTTTGCATTGCCGCCGCAGCTGGTACAACGACGGCCGCGGCGGCTGCACCCTTCACGAAATTGCGTCGGGTGATCCCTGAATGGCCGGTCTGCCCGTCCGGCTTGGTATCGAGACCCTTGCTCATTTCTGCCTCCCTCAATCCTTTTCAAAACATGAACAGCAAACGCGGCCTCTTCGATGCGTTGCTACCACCGCCGTTTTCCTGAATCGCATGACCGGCGCGTACCCCTGGCGTGCGCCGGCCTGAGGGTCCATCAGAGTCCGAGGTACGTCCCGACGTCGCCAACGTTCGCTTGCCACAAACCGATTGAACCGACGGGGTACTGCGAGCGGAAACCGAGTACGCGCTGCACACGTTCGGGCAACCCGCGTACCGTCTCAATATCAACGAGGAGCGGAACAGCTTCTTCCGGGGTGAGAAAACCCGGGATCAGAGGAATGGTCACGCCGCGGCGATAGAAGTCCTTGGTGCGATTCGCTCCACCACCATGTACCAACTTGCCTGTGTACAAGACAGCGTCGCCGGCCTTCATCTCCACAGGGATCGTCATCTCCTGCGTGCCACGGTCAGCGTAGTCGGGCCATTTGTGACTGCCCGGAATCACTCGCGTCGCACCGTTCTCGTCGGTGAAGTCGGTCAGGGCCACCAGGAAATTGATAACGACCTCCGGCGCTTGAGCGCCCATCTTGAGGAAGTGGGTCCAGCCCTCGAGGTCACGGTGCAGCGGTTGCGCTCGGCTGTCCGGGCCAATCTCGATCACCTGGGCGGTCGTCAGCCAGCAGGTACCGGACTCTTCCCGGAAAATTGCATCCCCCATGGCGTGAAAGACGTCAATATCCAGGATTTCCTCGCGGAATGTCCTGCTTATCTTGGCCAAAGCAGTCAGTCGCTTGGTATTCACGCCATGAAATTCGGTCATGATTTCATATTCGTCATTCTTGCAGCCCGGCGAGAGCTTTTGCATCTCGGCTTCGATATCGTCGTTAAACGATCTAACCTGTGCCTCAGTCAGATAATTCTTGAGGATGACACACCCGTCTTCCTGAAAAATTGCGTGAATTTCTTCAACCGACGACGTACTCGGCACCGTTTTAATAACAGACTTCGCCACGTTGCTCATTTTTCATTCCTCCAAAGATTGGTATCGCTGACGATACAAACAGATAACGATTTACAAAAAAATAATTGGGACAAAACCTACCTTCAAAAACCGTTCACATCCAGAACCTGAATCTTCGTGCAATTTACGCACGCGCCAAACCTCCACGCCGCGAATCGCCTCGCTCCAATGCGCAATAGGCGTGATAGATTGAAGTCGAGAAATATCCCCACGTGAGCAACGCGAGAAATGGGAAGTTCAATACCAAATTGGTTTCATCCCCTGGTATTTTGTAAAAATCGTAGATGCAAGCAATCACCAAAGAAGTCACCAGCGCCACAAACGTGCTCAAAGCCTGCAATGACTCGCCGATTTCCATCAACTTGACGATGAAATAGACGAGATGCCCCGATAACCAAATCCACATCACCACATAGAAGTAAGGAAGAATCCCGACCATGAAATCAGCCGTCACCAATACAATCCCTCCAAGAATTGCACCTGCGACCAGCAGGATGTCTTGACCCACCGACAGCTTGCGCTTCCGAGTGACATCCATCAAACCAGCAACTGCGACAACCGGCAAACCGAATCCCCTGGAAAACGCATCCAGGAAATGCATGACCTCATACGAAACGTGCGAGTTCGTCAGCAAAAATACGATAACATTCAAGCCAGAAATACCCAGCGCAAGCCATTCCAGCCCAACAAGATAGTTGCGCTTTTTCATAAACTTCACGCCATAAATTAGCGAGGCCAACGCAAATACCGAACAGGAAAACAAAATGCAATAAAGTCTAAGATTCATGATCAATCTCCGGCGAGTATCAGAATTCCGGTTTGAAGCGACGCGTTCTGGCAAACCGAGTGTCGGTTTTCGTCATATCAGTTCACTGCTCCGTTCGGTCAGCGATGGACCGCGCCTTGCTGTTCACCCGATCGTCCAGAAGGTTCGCCATGCTCAATGCGCCGTTGACGAAGCACCACCTGACCGGCTCGGGCAGCGTCGATGGGGTCTCGTGGCGTAGCGCCGAAAGCAGAGGAGGCTCAGTTCCGCGAATCCGCTCCGCGAGCAGATGCCCCATCAAGGATTGCGTGCCGAGGCCGTGCCCGGAACATCCTGCGGAATAGAAGATGTTCTGCTGAGCCCCGGTTTCACCCACCACGGGTAGCGCATCATTGGCGAAGCTGACGTAGCCGCTCCAGCACGTCCGGACAGCGAGATCTCTCAACGTCGGGAACCGGTCGTGCAGTGCCTTCACCAGTTCGCGATAGGCCGTGTTATCCGGCACATTGGGTGTTCGCGAACCGTAGACGTAGCGGAGGCGCTTTGTCGTGAGCACGAGCGTGTTGCGTGCCGTCAAGCGATGACTTTCCATCGTCCAATGGGCTGTCACCACGCCTTCGCGCCGCGGCCAACCCAAGGCTGCAAGCTGTGGCGCGGACAGAGGCTCGGTCTCGATCGCCGACACGCGCAGCGGAATCACTTTGTCTCCGAGCAGGCCAAGCTGCGGTGTGTACGCGTTGGTGGCGAGCACCAGGAATGGAGCGCTCGCGCTGCCGCGTGCCGTTCTTACCTTAACAATCGGACCCTGGTCGTAGGACAAAAGCGCCGTATCTTCGTAAATCCTCACACCGGCCTTAAGCGCGGCACGCCGCAACCCCATCACATACTTTCCTGGGTCCAGCGTGCCTCCTGTTGGGACGTGGTACCCAAATAGAAACGCAGGCGGGATTCCACGCGCGCGCATGCCGGCTTCGTCCAGAAATACCGCAGGAGAGCCGAGTTCGATACCCAGTTGCATGGTCTTGCGGACATGCTTCTCCTGTGACGGATGGACGCCTGCCCGGATCAATCCGGATGCGTTGTAGTCGCAGTCGATGTCGTATTCGAGCAGCTTTCGTTCGACGTACCTCACACCTTCGTCGTAGAACCCGACAATCGCCTTCGCCCGCTCGAGACCCACGCGTTTCAGGAACAGGTCGTATTCAAGTCCCTGGCCACCCGCGAGGTAGCCAGCGTTTCGACCGCTTGCACCGAAGCCGGCGAACTCACGCTCGAGGACGATCACTTTCGCCCCGTGCGCGGCAAGCTCCAACGCGGTGGACAAACCGGCGAAGCCAGCGCCAACAACGATCACGTCAGCGTTGACATCGCCCTCCAGCGGGGCTTGAAGATCAACCGGCTTTTCCACCCACATGCCGATCGGGCGATACTTCCTCAGCGCAGCGGTGACTCTCGCCTGTGCCATCGGACTGTCGGACGGCGCTTCTGCGCCATTGTCAAAGGGGCGCGAAGTCACTCCGGTGAATTCCTCCGCCCAGGTCTGCTTTGCATTCGCTTCAATCATCGCTGCCTCCGTCAAGGCTTGCTCAAGATGTGCACGGCGAGCGCGGCCTCTTCGATGCCTTGCAGCCCGCCGCCGTTTTCCTGAATCGCATGGCGGGCACCCCACACTTGGCGTGCTCCCGCCTCTCCACGCAATTGCGTCACCAGTTCATGGAGCTGGCCGATGCCCGTCGCGCCCAGCGGGTGCCCTTTCGATTCGAGGCCGCCAGAGGTATTGATGGGGATGCGCCCACCGATCGTGAAATCGCCGCGTTCAGCAGCCAAACCGCCCTGACCGAGCTTCGCCAGCCCGAGGTTTTCCGCCTGGATGATCTCGCCCATTGCCGATGCGTCGTGCACCTCGGCCACATCCATGTCCTCAGGGCTCAGGCCGGCCTGCTCATAGGCTTGCAGAGCGGCCAGGCGGCCGATGTTCTTTTCCGGCTCGTCGATGCCCCGATGCGTGAAGCTGCGAATCACGCTTGCGGCGACTTTGATGCAACGGTTGCGATCGGCACCAATGCGCCGCAGTCCCTCTTCGGTACAGAGGATCGCTGCAGCCGCACCGTCCGTAACCGGCGCACACATCGGCAGCGTGATCGGATAGGTGATCGGCGGCGCCGCAAGCACCTCGTCAATGGTGAAGGGCTTACGGAACTGCGACAGCGGGTTGTGTACCGAATGCCCGTGGTTCTTTGCCGAGACGGCTGCGATCTGGCGCTGCGTCGTGCCGTATGTCTTCATGTGATACCGGCACAGCGCGGCATAGATCGACATGAAGCGGCTGTAGGGCCGGTCGGACTCGGAGCCGCTAGGCGGCTCGACGCCCTCGCCTAGCTTCACCAGGTTCGCGAAGTTTTCGTCGACGCGCGACACATCCCACCCGCCCTCGAACAGCGCGAACGACTTCGCCTTGTCCGGAACGTTCATCTTCTCCGCGCCGATCGCCAATGCCACGTCGCATGTGCCGGCTTTCAGGCTCTGCACCGCCAAATGCACAGCGGTGCTGCCCGATGCGCAGGCATTCTCGACGTTGAACACCGGAATGCCCTCGAGCCCGATCTTGCTGAACACAACCTGGCCCGGGATCGATATTTGCCCCTGCAGGTGTCCATTGGTAACGCCCGAGTAATACGCCGCGCCGATCGCGTCGGTATTGCAGCCTGCGTCATGCAAAGCGCCGCGCAACGCCTCGCCGGCCAGATCGTCGATGCTGCGCTCGATGTGCCGACCGAACACGGTCATGGCGATACCGACAATGTAGATGTTGTTCATGGTGTGTCGCTCGTAGAAGGCCTGTTAGATCTTGCGTTGCTGGCCTTGCCAGTACTGCTCGCGCAGATCTTTCTTCAGCACCTTGCCGACGGTGCTGCGCGGCAGCGCCGCGACAAAGTCCACACTCTTCGGCGCCTTGACCGAACCGAGCTTGTCCTTGCACAGCGCAACGAGTTCCTCGGCGCTCACGTTTTGGCCGACGTTAAGCTCGACGATCGCCTTCACCGCCTCGCCCCACTTGTCGTCGGGCACGCCGATCACCGCGCAGTCCTGCACCGCCGGGTGCGCCCAGATGACCTGTTCGACTTCGCTCGGGTACACGTTGAAGCCGCCGCTGATGATCATGTCTTTCTTGCGGTCCGTGATGTGCAGGTAGCCCTCGGCATCCAGGTGGCCGATGTCGCCGGTGTGCAGCCAGCCGTCGACGATGGTCTCCGCAGTCTTGTCCGGTGCCTTGAAATAGCCCTTCATGATGAGATCGCCGCGCACGCAGATTTCACCGGTCTCGCCTTGCGGCAGCAGCTCGCCCCGATCGTTCAGGATCTCGACGCGGATCAGCGGGTTCGGACGGCCGACCGAAGACAGCCGCTCGTCCGATGCAATCTTTCCGTCGACGAAATGCTCGGTTGGCGTCAAGTACGAAATCGACGCTGCGGCCTCCGTCTGCCCGTAACCGCCGGCCATGACGGGGCCGAATACCTCGATCGCGCGCTTGAGCTTCTCCACCGACATCGGCGCGGCGCCGTAGAGGAAGTACTTGAGCGATGAGAAATCCTGCTGCTCGATGCCCGGGATATCGAGCAGGCGGTAGATGACTGTCGGCGGCAGGAAGAATTCGGTGACTCGATGCTTGGCAATGGCGGCCAGCAGCAGCACGGGATCCGGTTTGGTCAGTACGACCACCGTGCCACCGCGTGCGGTACAGGGCAGAGACAACATACCCGCGGTATGCGTCATCGGCGCCGCGGCAAGGTTCACCGGACGCTGCGTGCCATACGGGAACGCGATCATGAACTGGGCGAAGTACGTCTGGAACGCGCGGTGCGAGTTCATCACGCCCTTCGGTGCGCCGGTCGTGCCACCGGTGGCCGACAGCGTGACGATGTCGTCCATGTCGTAATCGACACGCGGCATCGTCGTCAGCTGGCTTGCGCTCCACGTTGCAAGCGACGGAGCCCATGGTAGCTCGGCATCGATGCACACCCAGAGTTTCACCTTTGGCAAGCTAGCGCGCAGCTCTCCGATGATCGACGCGAAGGCTTGGGTGAAGAACAGCGCCTCGCAGTCGAACGCGTCGAGCACGTACTGGTTCTCGGCAGGTGCGTTGCGCCCGTTGACGGGGATGTACACCATGCCCGCGCGCCACATGCCGAGCGTGCAGCCCCAACCGATCACGTCGTTGTCCGCCCATACTGCAGCCTTCGCTTCCTTCTCGAACCCGCTGGCAAGCAGCCCGTTCGCAATACGGCAAGAAAGCTCACCGATCTCCCGGAACGAGAAGCTTCGCTCATCCTGGACATAAGCGATGCCGTTGGGGTTGATGCGCCACCCACGGTCGAAAAAATCAATGATTGCCATTTACGTATTCCTTTGAATCCATGCCAGGTCGATGACGGGGTGATCGATGCTTCCGTGTACGGGTTGAACCAGCCCCGCAGTGCCCTTGCGTGTACGGTTACAGCTGCGAGATCGTTGCGCGCGCCAGACCGCGTTGCTCGAGGAAGCCGAGCAGGTACCGGTGGCCGAACGCCTTCGAGCCAGATGCAAAACCGACCTTGTCGGTATCGCCATCGAGGAGCTTGATGGCGCCGGCGGCATGAAGCGCTCCGGTGGCGATATACGGCGTGATGCCGTGCAGGGTTGCACGCACCGCTGCGAGCTGGCCGCGGCCGATTGCGAAGTCGACGGTGCGATGCAGCGACGTGCGCTCGCGCGGTGGCATGGCCGGCGTGGTCGAATCGACGAGCTGCTTGAGCACCGCTTCCTGTTGCTCGCGCGGCAAGTGCGCGTACTCGGCATCCCACTTCTGTCCGAGCGCATGCACCATCTGCATCGCGTTGTTGTCGTAGAAGCCCACGCACGAGATGCAGCTGCGCACGCGCGCGTCCTGCTCGAAGTACACCGGCAGCGACGTACCGCCCCACGGCAGCGCAAACACTGGCTGCAGGAAATCCGGGGAGGAGACGTTGAACGAAGCGTGCTTCTCATGCGGCACCAGCTTCTTTTCCCACAGGTAGCACGCTTCCTGGCGGTAGCCCCCGAAGATGGTTGCAGTGGAGCCCACGCTCACACCGGCGCCAGCGCCACGTGGGCCGCGCGCCAATGTAGCTGTCTCCAGCGCATCGACGCCCGGTGTCTCGAGCGCCAGCTCGGCGGCGATTTCTGCGAACGAGTACATGTACGCATTCGACGGCGACACCAGCAAGCCGGCCTGCCGGTACAGTTCGCCGAACTGCTCGCGCACCTGGCGCATGTAGTGCTGCTCGCCGGTAGTGTCGAGGTAGTGGCAGCCAGCCTTGAGTGCCGCCTCCACCGCAACCAGCCCGAAATCGAAGAACGGCCCGACGGTGGCACACACGACTTTGGCGCCACGGAATGCGTTCACGAGCGCGTCGACGTTATGTTCCGCCTCGATGATTTCGTAGTTCGCCGACTCAAGGCGCACGACGCGCTGTGCCATCATTTCCTTCGCGCGGGCAGCGTTGCGTGCCACCGCGGTGAAGGGAATGTTCTGGTCGATCAGCCAGTCCATGATCAGCATGCCGGTGTATCCGCTTGCGCCATAGACGACGACGGGGTGCTTTGCCATGATTTGTCTCCTGATAATTCGGTTGTTGAGAGTTGATTCAATTCATCGCGATTTGGTACAGGGATCCACTTCGCACGTCACTTCCGAAGCGTGTCCACCGTGTTTCGAGAGCACGAAGATCTCAATTCATGAAGGACACCGAATAAAACTTTCGTCATGATGAAAAATTAATGGCGCAGTAATCGACTGAGTTTTCGATGGCGTACTCTGCCGCTTCCGCTAGCTGTCTCCGCGAGTATTGATGTGCTGGTGAGACTTGAACCAAGGGGCGCTCAATGCTCTGCCAGCACCCCCTCACGCGCAAACAAGATCGTTTTTCCTGCCGCGTTCGTCAGAGATGCAGTCATCGTCGCGCGATCCTCGCGCTGCGTAACATCGAACGACGCGCCGTCCGCCTTCTGCTGCAGCACCAGACCGTCGAGCCCGACGCCGGCCAGGCGACCGTCATTGACGAACAGTTCGGTGATCGAGCTTTTCGTGCCTGAACTCACCGGCGTCCAGCTCCCCCCTCCGTCCGTGCTCTGGAACATGCTTCCCAGCAATCCGGCCACGACCACCTTCCCGTCCGGCAGCACCACGCCTGTCCACAGCGTGCCCTTGCCGCCCGTCGCGCCATACGTCCAGTTCGCACCGCCGTCGGTCGACTTCAGCACCGTCCCTTGCTCCGACACGATGTACAGCGCGTGCTTCCCGTCCGAGAAGATGTGGTACAGGTTCCGGTCCGCCTTCCCGCCACCCGGCGGCTTAGGCAGCGTCTGCTTGCTCCACGTCTTGCCGCCGTCGTGCGTCACCAGCATCAGCGACCACAGGCCGACTGCGATCCCGTCCTGCGGGCTCGTGAAAATGACGGAGAACAGCGGCTGGTCGACCGACGTGTCCATGCGCTGCTTCTGCCAGGTTTCCCCACCGTCGCTGGTCGCGAGAATCGTGCCCCATTGACCGACCGCCCAGCCATGGTGCTCATCGGTAAACCTGACGGCCGACAGCGTTGCCGAGTTCGGCACGGCATGGGCTTGCCGGAACGACTTACCGTCGTCGTCCGACAGCAGGACAAGGCCGTGCTCACCCACGGCGACGATGCGCTTTCCAGCGCGCGTCGCATCCATCAGCATCATGTGAGTCGGCGCGGCCCACGCATGTGCCGGCACCGCGGCCCAGTCAGCCACGGTTCCTGGTGTTTGTGCGAGCGCGATCGCAGCTGCGCAGAGCGCGGTACAGGCAACGAGAATCTTGATCATGGTTGCATCTCTGTTGTGGTTTGCACGGACGTCAGTGGTTGAACAGGTCGGCCCAACCTGCCTTTGCCTCGCCGATTGCGACGGTCGACGACTCGGTCGATGTCCCCGCAGCCGAGACCTGCCGTGTGAATCTGTCGTCGTTCAACGACTGTGCGATGTTCGATTCGTCGACGGCAACCGCGCGTGCACCCGTGAGTTTTGCAGCGGTCAGGGTCGTCTGGTTCGGCCCGGCCCCGTTCACGATCGGCCCATGGAATCGGACCAACGCCGCTACGGCTGCGCAAAGTACGGTACAAGTAACGAATGTCTTGATCATGGTGAAATCTCCGTCGGGCGGTGCGCGAGCGTCAGTGGCTGAGCAAGCCCGGCGCACGCGCCGGCTTGCGACGCGGGAACCAGCGCTCCAGCACCGAGGCCAGCGCCGGCAGCGCCGTCATCGCCATCACCAGGTTGACGATGAACATGAACGCGAGCAGCTTGCCCATGTCCGCCTGGAACTTGAGCGCCGAGAAGCTCCACGTCGCCACGCCGATTGCCAGTGTGATCGCCGTAAAGATCGTCGCCACGCATTCGAACTCGAGCGCACGCTCCATCGCCTTGAGGATCGGATCGCCCTCGGCCAGGTGTCGCTGCAGCCGGTTGTAGATGTACAGCGCGTAGTCCACGCCAATGCCAACCGCCAGCACCATCACCGGCAAAGTCGCCACCGTCAGGCCGATCTTGAGTTCCTTCATGAACCAGTAGCCGATGAAGGTAGCCACCGCCAGCGGCACGCAGCAGGCCAGCATCGCGCGCCAGTCGCGGTACGCGAGGAACACGAGGGTCACGATGGCCGCGTACACGTACAACATCATCGGCAACTCGCTCCTCTCCACCTCTTCATTGGTGGCTGCCAGTACCCCTGCATTGCCCGCCGCGAGGCGGATGTTGATACCGGGGAACGGATGCGACGCACGGTACTGCTTGATATCGTTGAGAACCCGGTTGATCGTCGTCGCCTTGTGATCGGTCAGGTACAGGTGGACGGCAGTCATGCTGCAATCGGCCGTCATGAAGCCCTTCAGGCGCGACACATCGACCGATACCGCGCCGTAGTTCTCGGGGTCGATCGGGACGACGTTCATCTTGGGATAGTCTTCGTTGTAGCCCGCGTTGTAGGTGCGCAGCATCGCCGAGTAGGACTGTACGGACACCACACCCGGTTCGGTACGCATGGCGGAGGTGAATTCGTTCTCGTACAACCCGACGGCCGGGTTGTCGCACGCCTTGCCGTTCGACTCGATGGCCACCGAGAGCCAGTCGAGGCCCATGTCGTAGTTGCCCGCGATCGACGTCGCATCCCGGTTGAACCGCGATTCTTCACGCAACTCCGGGGCGCCCGGCTGCAGCGTGCCGATCACGCGGTCGCGGCTCTGCCAGACGGCAAGTCCGAAGACCATCAACGTGATCAAAAGCGTGACGCCTGCGAACTTCGGCTGAGCCACCCGCGACAACGGACGCAGGAACGCCGAGCGCCAGGCGCTTCGCTTGAGCGCGCGCTCGGCGTATGCCTGGCTGAAGTTGAAGCACGATGCGGCAACCGGCAGCAGGATCAGGTTGGTGACGATCTTGTAGGCCACGCCCAGCGATGCGGTGATCGCCAGCTCGCGCACCATCGGAATCGGAATCAGCAGCAGCGTGACGAACGACACGAACGCGGTGACGAGTGCCAGCACACCCGGGATCAGCAGGCCACTGAAGCTGTGGCGCGCGGCATCGTACGAGCTGTTCCCGCGAGCGATCTCCCGCACGATGAAGTTGACTTGCTGCACGCCGTGCGACACGCCAATGGCGAACACCAGGAACGGCACCAGCACCGCGAGCGGATCCAGGCCGAAGCCCAGCAGCCTCAACGTGCCGAACTGCCAGACCAGCGACGTCAGCGAGCAGACGATCAACAGCACCGTGAAGCGCACCGAATGGCAGTACCAATACACCGCCAGCGCGGTCAGCAGCAGCGCGATCGCGCAGAAGCCCAGCACGGCCGTGGCGCCATCGGCAATGTCGCCGATCTGCTTGGCGAAGCCGATGATCTGGACTTCATAGCCGGCGTCTTCGAACGGTTTGCGGATCTTGTCTTCGAGCGTATGGTTGAACGCCACGTAGTCGAGCACCTTGCCGGCGCTATCCCGTTCGTTCAGCTCGGCGGTGATCATCGCGCTGTCTTCGTTGTGCGAGACGAGCGTACCGACGTAGCCCCCCAACGTCGTCGCGCGACGAATGTTCGCAACGACCTCGGGCGTCAGTTGATCCGGTGTGATGCTGCCCGAGATGATCGGCTCGGCGCGAAACCCTTCGTCGGTGATCTCGTTGACGAACGCGTTCGGCGTCCACAGCGAGCGCACACCGATCCGGTCCACGTTCGGCAGATACGTGACCGCCTGGGTCACCTTGTACAGGCGCGTCAGCCCTTCCGGCGTCCAGATGGAACCCTTCCTGGCGCGCACCACCACCGTGATCCGGTTCGCGCCGAGCAAATTGGACCGGTACTTCTGGAATGTCCGGATGTATTCATGGCCAATCGGCATCTGCTTCTCGAAGCCGGCATCCATCCGGAGTTGCACGGCGAATACCGCCATCCCGACGGTAAACAGGCCGATCACCATAAGCACGATCGCGCGATGGGCGAAGAAGGCCTTTTCCAGCCTGCTGACAAGACGATTGAGCACAACGTTACCCCTTCAAGTATTCCGGCGGCGCCCGAAGCGCGCCGTCTCTCACCGGTTCATGCGTCAGAAATTCCGGGTGACGAACATCCCGACGAAATTGCGATCCGCGTATGGCTGCCCCACCGTGTTGTGCCCGCCGAAGAATGCCGAAAAGTTGATGCCCGCCTGCCAGACGGTCGGATTCTGGTTGAACAACACATAGACGTTCACCGACTTCGCGCCCTGCAGGTAGTTGCCGGTGAACGTCGGTGTATAGCCGTAGAGTCCGGTGGAGAAGGTCACCCCGGGCGTCACCTGCCAGCCGTGGATCAGCGTGCCGTCATAGGTCCAGTTGAAATCGATCGTCGCGCCGACCGAACTCGCCGTGCCCTGCGCTGCCACGATCGGATAGCCGAGCCCCGAGTTGTTGTTCAGCCACGCCAGATAGCCGGCGGCAGGTACCTGCGTGACCGTCTGTCCGTTGATCGTGCGCGTGACGCCGTTGGCATTCAGGCCCGGGTAATGGATCCACGTCAGTTCCCACGTCAACGTGGCCGAATCCGCGCCGAGCAGCTTCAGGAACGGATACCCGCTGCGCGTGAGCGCAAGCAGGCCGTTGATGTCGAGCTGGAATTTCTTCTTGTCGGCCCACTGCTGGCAGTCGATGCCCGACACGCCGTTCGTATTCATGTCGAGCGGACCTCCGGCGCCGAAGCAGCTCGACAGCGCCACCGCGTCTCGCGGGCGATACGACAGCTCGGCGCCGATCGCCCAGTCGCCGAGCGCGAAGTTGGTACTGGCGCCGAAGAGCTGGCGGTTGCCGAGATACGACCATTGCGCAACCCCATTCGCCGTCGACGTCAGCACCGGCGCCTTGTCGATATAGTTGACGTAATACAGCGCGAAGTTCGCACCGAGGGAAGCGGGCGCAAAGCCGAATTTCACACCGAATTGCGGCCGGTATTTCGCCGGTAGGTTTGTCGTGGTCGGAAAACCGATGTCGTTGAACGGCGGCCCCGCGAACGCGCCGTTGACGAGACCGTTCTTGATCGCGTTGAGCGTATCCTGATTGCCTGCCGCGCCCGGCCCGCCGATCGCGTTCGCGATCGTGCCCGCGCTCGGCCCGGCCACGTTCAGGTTGGTCGTGTTGAGCGTGAACGGTTCCGCACCACGGCCAAAGCCGTTCGTGGTCGACCAGAATGTTCCAACGGGCGGATAGCGGTTGCCGTTCCACTGAAACTGGTAGTAACCCTCGGTACTGATCCCGTGCGAGAGATCCGCGGCGAAGCTCACCATCGGCGCAGGGAGCAGACCTTGCTTGAGTTGCGTGCCCGGAATCAGCAGCTTCTGGATATCGAGCGAGTTGGTCGCATTGATACCGTTCTGCGCGAATATGCTCTCGCCCCAGTTGATCACCTGGTTCCCGATCCGCACATGCGCGGGCCGCCCGTTGATCGTGAAATCCTTCTCGCCCCACAGGTCGAGCAGTTGCGCGTTGTACACCACCTGCGCCGCCGCGGTGCTCGACAACGGCGTTCGCTCGGTGTTCTTCGCCATGAAGTCGTACATGCCGGTACCGCGCACCATGAACTTCAGCCCCGCGCTCGGCATCTTCAGCAGCAGCTCGCTGGTCGCGCTGATGTAGGTGCTGAACGGCTGCCCCTTGCGGTAGTTCAGGTCACCGTTGTCGCCGAAGCCCCATTGGTTGGCATTGGCCGCCGCACCGCAACCGTTCGCGTTCGGGTCGCCGGTGAGCGAGCAACTCGGGCTCTTGGTCCGAATGCCGGCTCCTGCCGTGATATTGCTGACCAACGACCCCTGCACGGCGCCATCACCCATCGTGAAATCGTACGCATAAGCGGTCGATGTCGCGACACCCAGCATGGAAATAGAAACGGCAGTACGACTAACTATATTTTTCGCTTTCATATCCCCCACCTCCAAACCGGATGCCGGCGACGCATTCATGCACGACGGCTCAGTTTCTATCTTCTCGTCGCGTGTCAGCGTTCGCTGACCGACCGCAGCGTTTCTGCTGTAAAGAAGTCCGCCTTGAAGCGTGGATCATTGGCTTGCTGATACCAGCGGAGGTCTTTGCCTTGACCGATCGACGATGAATCGGTTACATAACGCCCATTGATCAAGTCATATTGCGCGAATGGCTCGTTATCGCAGGTACCGCCCAGCTCCCACACCGGGATCGGGTAACTCTCGCGCACTCTCCACAGCTTGCCTTGGGCGTCGTAGTCCTCGCCGGCGAGCGCCAACCAGCTATCCTCATCCAGATAGAAGACCTTCTTCGATGCAACGTGGCGCGCTGTGGTCTTGAGCGTCGCCTCCACAACCCAGACGCGGTGCATCTCATAGCGCCGGTTAGCGGCGGCGACACCATCAGGCCTGATCACGTCGTGCAACTTCTCATTGAATTTGTACATGCCGAAGACGTTGTACGGCACGATCATTTCCTTCTTGCCGACGAGCTTCCAGTTGAACCGATCGAGGGAGCCAAAGAACATATTGGCTTCGTCGATCAGGTACTGGTTTTCGAAACCGATGACCGGCGCATCGTGCGTATAGGCCGGCATGCGGCGCACGCGCCTCTGTCCGGGGAAGTAGTAGAAAGTTTCCGGATCCTTGTTGAAGAATTGGCGCTGAACAAAGGCCTGCCCGGCCAGCGCCGGCGGCGATTGCATCTGGAAGAAGGTGCCGCTGCTGAACTGGTCGACGTCCTGAGGCGTGTGTTTGCCCGACTTGCTCGGCGGGAAATATTGAATTGCCGTGCTGATTGCATCGATCCATTCGCTGCCCCCCGGACGCGGGGAAACCGTCGTCACCACCGACGGCCATTCAATGGCTTCGCCCCGGTACCGCATGAGATAGTTCAGAATTGCTTCGGCGCCGTTCTTCGGTTGCGGAAATGCGACCCCCGGAAGATTCGCAGTCTGCAACTGCTCGCCCGTCGAATCGAGCTTTGCCGCCGCGAAGTTGGCCTTCGAGTTCTGCGCGACAAAGTCCGGCACTTGGCATTCGCGATGCGACGGATACACGTCCATCCGGTAGCCTTTCTTCTGTTTGACCAGCGCGATCTGCCCAGGTGTCAGCTTGTCTGCGTACTGGTCGATGTTCGACGCGTCGATCGAGTACAGCAGCTTCTCGTTCTTGTGCTTCCAGAAATCGCCGCGAACCTTGCCCCACTCCCAGCCAGCATCGGGCGATTGCTTGCCGACGTAGGCCGCCACCGCACCGTCCTTGCTCGCAGCGTGTTCAGCACCTTCCGAGGTGAGGTCTTCCGCTGCGACAGCGCCGCCTGCCGAAAGTAACAAGACGGCTGCAATAGCAGACGCAGCTCCAATTTGATGCTTCTTCATCATCGCCTCCTTCCGATTCCACATTCATTCGCCGATCACGCCACTGTCTAACGATCAGCATTCCTTACAATACGATCACTGACGATCCGGCTTACCTGCTTCCTGATGATTCACATCTCGCCGGATCCCGCAACTGCCATTGCCCGAATTTCAACGCAAAGCTCGGGAAGACCGAGTTGCGTCACGCCGACCGCCGTCCATGCGGGAAAGCGGTTCGGAAAATATTCGTCTTTGACGGCTGAGAACAGCTCAATGTCGGCTTGCAGATTCGTGTGGAACGTCGTCAGTTCGACGACGTCGGACAGGGTCGCCCCGGCCGCCGCAAGAATCGTCTTCAGGGACTCGAATGCGATTCGGGTCTGTGCCTGCACGTCCTCGCCAACTTTCATCTGTGCGTCGACTCCAACTTGGCCAGACACCCAGATCGTGTCGCCCACACGGGTCGCCGGCGTGAAGTGGTAGGTATCGTGCCAAGCCAGAAACTCGGGAGGAACGATCGATTGCCGTTGAGTACCAGATGCCATGGTGCATATACCTTCGATTAAACGAGTTGATGGGCCCTATGGTGCGCGGAATGGATCGGCGCGGTGCACGTCGAGGCTCTCTTTTGCCTTCCGCCTCGCAGCCCGCACCCTTCGATACTCAAGGCACTGCGCATTCGACCGATCATATACGCGCATGCGACCTAAAATTAACGCGCCCACAACCTAAGAGTAGCGCGCCACTGACCTAACAACAAGGTAAACAAAAATAGGGAAAACACTGACTTGAGTGTCGGGTCGCCCGGAAAGATCCTTGATTTCAAGGGGTATAGACACGAGGCGGCGGCCCGCCTGCGGACTGCGAGGTTGAGCCGGCACGGGCTTCCAATCGCGATATGACTGCAGCAGCGCACCGCTTGCCTGGCTACACGATGGTGTATCCTCTTACTAGGTTGCGACCTATAACTTGCGATAGATCGAAGTGAATCTCTTTTCTTGAGGGGGAGTCAACGTGCAACAAAAGGCGGTAAGGCGAGCAGCCGTGAGTGACCTTGCCGAGGCAAGATCAGCGACGGGATCGACTGCGCAGGGAAATCGGGAACGGCGCCTTGCACAGATCATTCTTGCGGCGCAGCAAACGTTTCGCGAGGATGGCTATGCCGCGTTTGCTGCACGCAGCGTAGCTGCGCGCGTAGGGATCACGTTAGGAAACCTTCAATACTACTTTCGAACGAAAGGGGAGTTGCTGAGCGCGGCGCTGATGGCATACGTGTCTCAGAAGATTAACGACTACACCACCATCGCAAACCAGCCGGGCATGAGTGCTCAGCGGCGTTGCTCAGCGCTGGTAGAACGCATTTTTTTCGATATCAACGAAACCGATCTACCGAAGTTCTTGTTTGAAATATGGGCATTCGCCCAGCAAGACCCCTACGCTGCCGAGCTCGTTGATGACATGTATGCCGAGCATCGAAGCACCTTCGCGAAGTTGTTATCCGAGATCCACCCGACTTTGACTCACGAAGAGTGTCTTGCCCGTGCATCTGTGATTGTCGTGCAGATGGCAGGGATCATGATATTCGCCTACAACGGCGAAGATTCGGATAAGGACTATGCCGACTGCGTTCGCGTGACAAAGCAGTCGGTAAAAATGATCGTTGACCTTTCGCCAGAAGTGCTCGAGAACGACGTAACGCTTCGCGGTTTGCCCAATCTCGAGACTCACGGCACGAACAGTGCGCACGGCGCCATCTTCAATTCTGACAAGGATGGCCAGGACCTGTTCGAGTTGAGCGCGCGACAGACCGGCCAGGATTCGCCTTATTACCGACCAACAGTTCAAGGGAAGCGACGAAAGGTAAAGATCAACGAAATCGTCTCCACGGCCGCGAACCTATTGGCGACGGAAGGATACGGGAACTTTACCCTCGCGGGAGTAGCCAGGGAACTGGGCATCCCGGAATCCGCGCTCCGGAACTACTTTCCAACACATGATGATCTGCTGCGATCGACCACGAGCGCGCTCATGAACGTTTATCAGGACCGGTATGCGGAAATGGGCAAGCCAAGCGACAAGCCTGCGTTGGAGCGACTGTGCGAGATCACGGTTGATGCTTTTGAAGAGGCTCGCGATTCAAGAGTGTGCCGATTCTTGTTCGAAATACTTGCGCTGGCCCAGCACTCGGACATTACGCTGGAACTGACGAAAACGCTCTACTCGGCCTATCGGGCACTCTATGTGGATTTAGTACGCGAGCTTGACGCTTCTGCCACCGCCCGCGAATGCCACGCGCGCGCGACGCTCATCGCAGCTCAGACAGAGGGAGCACCAATTTTGTTTTTCGGTTCAAAGAAGCAACCGTTAGAGGCGAATCGCATTTTCGAGTTGATGAAAGCCGTCACGATACGCGTCGCGCAAGGCAACGTTGGCACCAAGAGAGCGACAGAGAGTGGCCAGCGGAGATCGACGGCCTAGTTGGGGCAGCGAGAGACTTCCGAATCGATACGGTCGACTTGGTCACTGTCATGGATTCCAGGCTCCGGCTAAGCTGACATCCGGCTGCACGATGCAGGCGCTGCCCGCAATCCGCCTATTGCTGATGTAGAACCCAGCTCGCCTCAAGGTCGGCAAAGGCAGGCAAGCAGGCAAGCGAAAACTGCCGGAGGACACTACCTTCGGAGCGACGCGGCCGTCTGGACAACACAGTCTCAAAGACGGCGAACGTCGCTCTCTGGCCGATTCTGGGCAATCCGCATCGCTCAACGGGCATCCAAGGCGCCTGACGTCCCACCGACCACGAATGCCCGCTCATCTCCTATCCTGGCCCCGTAAAGGTTCACCATCAACCGATGTCGGGACCGATACCGACGCGAGCCGGTGCGATCAGCCGCGCGGCAGACTGGGCCGATGGCAAAGGCTGCCAGCGCCCTGCCTCAATCGACGCGATCAGACGGTACGGGATCCCGCGACGGCTCGACAAGCCGACCTCCCCGCTTCGCCGCGCGCGAGCTCGGAGACAATGGCACGCTGCCGATGATGAGATCGAGCGCGTTCGCCTACTGGCCTGATTGGCAATCGGGCTGGCGTGACAAGCCGGATTCCGGCGATACAGTGAACCGCCATTCGCAACCACTCAAGGACAGTCGCATCAGCTGTAGCACCCATTCACCACCTGCCGCCTGAGTTCATAACCCAGATCGCGGCACAGCTTGCCCCCACATCGGCTCCCTCGACGTGCGCCACCGCTTCGACACGGAGGTTCCGCCAGACAGCACGCCGTCGCACCGTGTCACACTATGGGTGTAGGCAAAATAGCGCTGATGAAATTGGAAATCTCTCGACATGCTCCCGAAAGCGGCGCCCGCGCGGCAACCCAAGCAGCAACGATCGCAAGCGACTCAAAACCGGATTGCGCAGGCAACCATACACCTGCTGGGTGAAATCGGTGAAGCCGGCCTGACGCATCGCGACGTCGCGAAGTGCGCGGAGGTTTCCCTGGCGGCCACGACTTACCACTATGCGTCGAAATTCGATCTCATCGCTCATGCGTCTTCCGTCATCCTCGAAGACTACGCGGCACGATTTCGCAATTTTGCGTCCCGTCAGGCGGCCCGCACGTCGGATCGCCCCACGTTTGAGCAATTCCTCGTCCGCTTATTGCGCAATGCCGCCGGACGGGACCGGCTGCGCACAATCGCCTGGTGCGAGATCATGCTCATCGCCGCACGAAACTCCGATACCCGTGCGCTCGCAAAAAACTGGTACGCGCGCCTGCGCGAGGTCTGGACAGATATTGCGTCGCTCCTCGGCGCAAGCTCCGAACCACTCCACGTCCAGGCTGCGATCGACCGGACCATTGGCCTACTGTTCATCGTCACGGCGCTCGGCCTCACACCTGACGAGGCCGCGGCCTGCTTTACCAGCGGCCTGGACTGTGTCATGCCAGAGCCTCTGTCTGATGTCCCGGCGCCCGCTTTGGAGCGCATATCCAAGCGCGGCAAAGGGCTCGAAACCCGCAAGCAATTGCTCGATGCCGCCATTCGGCTGATGGCGGCCCGCGGTGCCGGCGCAGTGACAGGACATGCGGTTGCCGCCGAGGCCGGCGTCACCCCGGCTCTGCCATCCTACTATTTCAAGCCGGTCGGCACACTGATCGACGCAGCGCGCGAACAACTCTATGAAGCAGCGAAGGCGCGTTATCGCGAAAGCGTGACCGGGATCGACCTCACGGTCGCAACGGTAGACCAGATCGTTGATCTGACCACCGCCGTATTGGTCCGCGAAGTCACACAGTTCAGCGACTTCAACCTCGCCACCCTCGCGATTGAAGTGGAGGCAGCGAGACAGCCAGCGCTAAGACCAATGGTGGGCCGATGGTTCAGCGACCGAAGCCGAGCCTGGCATCGGCTCCTTGCCGGCTTCGACAGCACGGCACCCGCGGCAGTTGGGCTGCTCATGTGCGGTCTCTTCACGGGCATGCAGGTCCGCCTGCTGGCGACCGGCGCCGAGATCGCGGCGTTGAGCGACCTGCGACTCGAGTTTCTGGGCGCCCTTGAAGCAATGAACCACCCAAAACCACCTTCCCCGCATAAATCTGTACAAACATTCAAAAAATGATTGACGCGAGCTAGCCGACCACCTAGCATGAACTCATTACACCGCCGAAATACGCGCCTATCCGCCTATTTGGCTGGTTCACGGTATCTGTACAACTAGATTGTTTCGACTTTCACTGGACATGATCCGCCGACTCGACCTCGTCGGCGATAGTCTTCAGAAAGCGTAGCAACCGGTCGCGCCCGCAACCAGCATTGGCGCATCTACAGGCCATCCGGGAGTTCATTTCAAGGAAAGCAAGCCATGACGATCAATCTGACCAACCGAGTTGCCATTGTCACGGGGGCCGGAGCGGGCCTCGGACGAGAACATGCCCTGCTGCTCGCGCGATTGGGCGCGAAAGTCGTTGTGAACGATCTCGGCAGCGATCTGAATGGCCGCGGCGGATCCGGTACCGCCGCCCAGAACGTTGTCGACGAGATCGTGGCTGCCGGTGGCGAGGCGATCGCGAATGGCGCTTCGGTTACTGATGTCGACCAAGTACAGCAGATGATTGACCAGACGCTGTCGCGCTGGGGCCGCGTCGATATTCTCGTGAACAACGCAGGCATCCTGCGTGACAAGACCTTCAGCAAGATGACGCTCGACGACTTTCGCGCAGTCGTCGAAGTCCATCTGATGGGCTCGGTGAATTGCACGAAGGCCGTGTGGGACGTCATGCGAGAGCAGAAATACGGCCGCATTGTGATGACGACGTCGTCGTCGGGCCTGTACGGCAATTTCGGGCAGTCCAACTATGGTGCGGCGAAAATGGCCTTGGTCGGCCTGATGCAAACGCTGGCGATCGAGGGGGAACGACATAACATCCGCGTCAACTGTCTCGCGCCTTCTGCTGGCACTCGAATGCTGGAAGGTCTCGTTTCTGCCGACGCTTTCAATGCCCTCTCACCCCGTGCCGTCAGCCCGGCCGTAGCCGTGCTCGCCAGCGACGATGCGCCTACCCGCATGGTGCTTTGCGCGGGCGCAGGCAGCTTCGAGGCTGCACACATTACGCTCACGCCGGGGATCTACCTTGGGACCGGCGAAAATGTGCCGCACACGCTCGCTCAGCGGCTCGACGAGGTAGCCGCCGGCAGCGGTGAATCCGTTCCTGCGTCAGGTGCAGCACAGATCAATATCGAGCTGCGCAAGGCCGGCTTTGTTGAACCGAAAACCAGCGAGCATGAGCATGCGTGACACGATCCGTCCGATTGCCGACGTAACCGGCATCGACCAGGAGCGCCACGCGCCTGATGCGCAGCATCACGGTCGTGCATCGCTATCGCCGGCGCAATTGTCGGCCCTCGTCGGCGAGGAGTTGGGCGTTTCCAAATCGTTATGCGTCGACCAGGCCTCGATCAACGCCTTTGCCGATGTCACGCATGACTGGCAGCCCATCCATGTCAACGAAGAAATAGCACGCACGGGTCCGTTCGGCAGCACCATCGCTCATGGGTTCCTCACCCTTTCGCTGCTCTCGGCAATGGCGTACGACGTCGTTCCCGTACTCGAAGGCCAACGCACAAGCATCAATTACGGCCTGAACAGTCTGCGCTTCCTGACGCCCGTCCGCAGCGGCGAGCGTGTGCGTGGACGATTCAAATTGAAAGAAGTCGTAGAGCGAAGCCCGGGCAGCTATCAGTTGACCGTGGGCGTCACGGTGGAAATCGAGCACCAGCCCAAGCCCGCGCTGGTAGCCGAGTGGGTGATGCTCGTCAACACCTGACAGCAATGGACATCCAGACGTCCTGCTTTATCTTCATTTTATTAAGCATTCCTTTTTACTTATACGGTGATGGTCGAGGCTTCGATCAAGAACCGGGCACATTCACAGATCAATGCCATGACCAGCGAGCTCATCCTCTGTCGCCACGACCTGGACTTCATTCTGTTTGACTGGTTGCAGGTCGAATCGCTCACCGTCCGCCCGCGCTTTGCCAGCCAGGACCGGTTCGACTATGCGTCGGTGCTCGACGTCTACGAACTCCTTGCAGCTGACTTATTCGCGCCCCACAACAAGAAGAACGACAGTCAAGAACCCACGTTCGATGGAGAGCGCGTGACCGTCAACCCGGAAGTCGGTATCGCATTGCGTGCGTTTGCCGATGCCGGCCTGATCAGCGCGTCGTTTCCCGCGGAATGGAACGGCATGAGCCTGCCCGCTACCGTCGAGCGGGCAGGCATGGCGTACCTGCTAGCAGCGAATCCTGGCACGGCCGGCTACGCATTTTTAACCATTGCCAACGCGAACCTCCTGATTGCACACGGCGAGCACGAACTGGTGTCCCATTACGTCGAAGCGATGTCGGAAGGTCGCTGCTTCGGCACAATGTGCCTGTCGGAACCGCAAGCCGGCTCGAGTCTCGCGGACATCCGAACCCGCGCAGTGCCAACCGGTGACGGCCGCTACCGAATGTTCGGCAACAAGATGTGGATCTCGGGAGGCGATCACGAGATTACCGAGAATATCGTCCACCTGGTGCTTGCAAAGATCCCGGACGAGAACGGCCAGTTGCCCGCTGGCGTGCAGGGCATCTCACTGTTCACTGTCCCTCGCAGGCTCGTCGGCAGCGACGGGGCAGCCGGGGAGCGCAACGATATTGCCTTGGCGGGCATCAATCACAAGATGGGCTATCGCGGCACCGTCAACTGCGTGCTGAATTTCGGCGAAGGCCGTTTCCATCCAGAAGGTGAAGCCGGTGCGCTTGGCGAACTCGTGGGCGAACCCGGCAAGGGGCTCGCCTACATGTTCCACATGATGAATGAGGCGCGCATCTCCGTCGGCCTCGGCGCAGCCGCGCTCGGCTATACCGGCTATCTGCATGCGCGTGACTATGCGAAGACGCGGCTGCAGGGGCGCCCACGCATCGAGCGCGATCCCACGACAGCCCAAGTGCCGATCGTTCGTCACGCCGATGTGCGTCGCATGCTGCTTGCCCAGAAGGCGTATGCATCGGGAGCACTGGCGTTGTGCCTGTACGCGGCTCGCCTCAGCGACGATCTTCATTCACTGGACGACACCCGCGCCTGCGCGAATGCGCAAGACCTACTCGACCTGCTCACGCCGATCGTGAAAAGCTGGTCTTCCCAATGGGGGCTCGCGGCCAATGATCTGGCGATCCAAGTGCATGGTGGATACGGTTACACGCGTGAATACAACGTCGAGCAGTTCTATCGGGACAATCGGCTGAACCCGATTCACGAAGGCACCTTCGGCATCCAGGCACTCGACCTGCTTGGCCGAAAGACCCGCCAAAACGGTGGGGCGGCCATGGCACTGCTTGGCGAGAGGATTGCGCATACCGTAACGCGGGCGCAGGCGAGTAGGTCACTGCAGCGGCACGCCCTCACGCTCGAAGCTGCGTGGTCTCGAATCCGCATGGTGACGGGCGCGCTGCACGCCATCGACAACAGCGAACTGCAGCTCGCCAATGCTGCGCCCTACCTCGAAGCATTCGGCCACGTCGTAGTCGGCTGGCTGTGGCTCGACCAGGCGGTTGCCGTAAACGCGCTGGCGTCCGATGTGCAAGCAAGCGACTTCCATCGCGGCAAGCTCGCCGCCTGCGATTATTTTTTCGGTTGGGAGATGCCCAAAGTTTCCGCATGGCTCGCGGTGCTGGACCCCGTCGAGACGACCCCGCTGAACACGCCCGTGGAATGGCTCTGAGCGGCGCCGCCGCACTGTTATCCGCATGGCCAGGTTCGCCGTTTTCCATTCGACCAAGGACGCATCATGATCGACGCAGTCATCGTTTCCACCGCCCGCACGCCGATCGGCAAAGCTTATCGCGGCGCATTCAACGCCACGCGCTCGCCCACGCTGCTGGGGCACGCGATCCGGCACGCGGTATTGCGTGCCGGCATCGAGCCCGACCGTATCGAGGATGCCGTGATCGGCTCCGTGCTCAACGCCGGCACGGCCGGCGGTAATCTCGCCCGGCATGGCGTGTTGGCAGCCGGGCTTCCCGCTTCGGTGGGGGCGCAGACACTCGACCGGCAATGCGCGTCCGGCCTGATGGCAATTGCCACCGCTGCCAAGCAGATCGTCTGCGACGGCATGCAGGTTGTCGTCGCGGGCGGGCAGGAAAACATCTCGGCAGTGCAGGCCCGCTACTTCGAGTGGGTGAGCGCAGAGCGGGACCCCAACGTGGTGTCCGCGCAGCCGGCGGCCTATATGCCGATGCTGGAAACCGCCGAGTTCGTCGCGCGCAAGTACGGTATCTCGCGAGACGCACAGGACCAGTACGCGCTCGAGTCGCAACAGCGCACCGCCGAGGCCCAGGCAGAAGGCCGCTTTGCGGACGAGATCGTGCCGATCACTACGCAGATGTCGGTCATCGACAAGGTCACCGGGCAGACGTCGCTCAAGGAGATCACGCTCGCACGCGACGAAGGCAATCGTCCCGGTACGACGCTCGCCTCGCTCGGCGAGCTGGCGCCCGTTATGCAGGGCGGCGTCGTCACTGCCGGCAATGCCAGCCAACTGTCAGACGGCGCCAGTGCCTGCGTGTTGATGAACGGCAAAACGGCGCAACAGCTCGGCCTCGAACCGCTAGGCGTTTATCGAGGAATGACCGTTGTCGGTAACGCGCCGGAAGAAATGGGCATCGGTCCCGTGTACGCGATTCCCAAGCTGCTGAAGCTGCACGGACTGACGGTGCAGGATATCGGCCTGTGGGAGCTCAACGAAGCGTTCGCTTGCCAAGTGCTGTACTGCCGCGACAAGCTCGGCATCGATCCGATGCTGTACAACGTGAACGGCGGCAGCATAGCGATTGGGCACCCGTACGGCATGACGGGGGCCCGGCTGGTCGGCCACGCGCTGATTGAAGGCAAACGACGCGGCGCGCGTTATGTAGTCGTGTCGATGTGTGTCGGCGGCGGCATGGGGGCTGCCGGATTGTTCGAAGTGGCCTGACGCGTCTATTCGTAGCACGCGTGGCCTTTTGGGTTTTGCCAACCTGCCCACGCGTGCAGCGAACTATCGGACGTGTATTGAGCAATGTTAAGCGCGTCCTTCTTGGGGCCGCTATTGGGTTCATCCCATGATCCAGGTGTGTGTTTGGGGAGGCCTCCAGTTCCCCCTCGGGCCGACCTCTCCCTCGCTCGCCTTAGATGTCAATCCGCTCGGTTTAAACGACCAACGACACGTGCACATGGCCGCTCGAAAATACGCGTTTACGGAAGCTATGCAAGAATCTTTCGACCCGTAATCGCATAACAACAGCCATGAGTGACACGCTGCAGGAAGCGCATGCAGCAGCAGATCACGCAATGCGCAACTGGACCTTCGACAGGCAAGGTCCGGTCCGGATCGGTTCCGATGCGCATATGCAGATGTTCTGCCGCATGCTGCTCGACACACACAATCCGTACAAGCCGGCAGTGATCGACTGGCCGGCGCTCACACCCGCCGAGCTCAAGCGGCTCACGTCGCTGCCGATCTGGGACATCGCGGTGCAGACCGAAGGCCGCGCATCGATCCGCGTGGCCACCTATGCGGCGACGATCGGCGATCCGCTGCTGCGCCGCGCGCTCGAGATGGACGGCGGCGAGGAAGCGCGCCACAAGGTCGTACTGTCGAAGCTCGTCGCGGCATACGGCATCCGGCTCGCCCCCGAGCCCGCCTACCCGGCGCCGAAAGATCCCGAGTGGTGGTGGATCGTCACGGGCTTCAGCGAATGCATCGACAGCTTCTTCGCGTTCGGCCTGTTCCGTTCCGCCCAGCGCTCCGGCTATTTCCCGCCCGAACTCGTCGACACCTTCGAGCCCGTGATCCAGGAAGAAGGCCGCCATATCCTGTTCTTCGTGAACTGGTACGCGTGGTACTGGCGCTCGCTCCCGTGGTGGCGCCGGCCGTGGTTCTTCGCGCGGGTCGCGGCCGTGTGGGTGCATTTGATCCGGGAGCGCATCGGCATCGCGCGCGGCATCGATTCCGACGGCGTCGCACGTGACGCGAACTTCCCGGCAACCGGCACCGCCGATATCGGCGACGCGCTCAACCCGCGCGAGCTGATCGAATTGTGTCTCGCGGAGAACGACCGGCGGATGGCCGGCTACGACAAGCGCCTGCTGCGCCCGATGTTCGTGCCGCTCATGGCGCGGTTCGCGCTGCGGTTTCTCAAGAAGTAAGGCTGCCGCGCCGGGTAGAAGTCCGGTTGCCCCCGGTTGCCTCGGTTGTCCGATCGGGCAACCGGGCAACGCCTTCCTCGACGCTCGAAACCTCGGGCCGCTGAATTCCACCGGGATCCGCGTGTCTGCGACGGCATCGCCAGCATCCGGCCGCACCGCAAGCGATACACGACGTTCGACGCATCCGTCCCGTTCGGCGGCCCGCACCCGGGTCACGTTCGAACTTCGCTACGCGTTCGTTGCACTTCCATGACGAGCCGCATCACTAGGGCTATCCTGCCCGCCGCTCGCTCGAGGCCGACCCTTCGCGTGCGGTGTGAGCCTCACCGACCTGCATCGACGTGCCGGATGTGGCGCACCGGACACATTCACTCCCGCCCTTTTTTCTTCAGTGCTTCGGCGCGCGCGGACAAATTGTCACACCCGGGATTTGACGATTCGGGGACGTCGCCACCGATGCCGGACAGCCTCTTTAGCAACCTGTCGCCGCCAGGCGCACCGTCGACGCAGATCACGCCTGCCTGACCGATTCGCCCCCGTCGCCAAACCCGTTCGATTGTCACCATCACCGAAATAGTCAATAGGACAAATTCGAAAGATGAATGATGGCGGTCCGGTCCACCTCGTTGTAGCACTTTTTTACAAATTCGACGAGCCAACCGGCCCGAAACGCCCGTCTCGCGGGCCATCGCAGCGGACCAGATGCGCAGATCAGCATAGTCCGATGCTCGATATTTCAAATTAAATCGATTTAAAGATAACCGATAAAATCAATATAAAATCAGCCATCAAATCTTTAATTAACAAATTAACAAGATATCAATCATATTATCCGTCGGCATCTCAACAAACATTACATCAATGAAAGAAATACTCCTCTCGCAAACGTTTGCTATTTCATTCGTCTTACGATTGAGCATCGCCGTTGTGTATCCATCGCACAAAACCAACGCAACTCCATGATTTTTATAATAAAAATCACGAGGCGCGCGGAAGTTTCAAACCCTGCACCAAACATTCTTGCAACTTTCAAATACATTCTGAGCGGATACATCAAAACACGACTTATTAACCATCCTTTAACTTTCAAAACACTCTATTTGTCACTTTTTATCAATCCAAAAAATCCTCCTCCAATAAACTCCGCCCATCAATTTTGAGATTCGCGCGAGCGCACGGAGTATTCCTCTAACAAAAGAGACCGGTGTGTGGCGTGCATATTTGGAGGTAGCAGGACATGAACCGCACATACCGCTCGATCTGGAACGAAGCACTTGGCGCCTGGGTCGCGGCATCGGAACACGATTCGGCACGGGGCAAGCCGAACAAGTCGGCTGTCGTGGTCGCTGCTGTCGCAGCGCTGGCGATCAGCCTGCCGGGGCTCGCCGAGGCCAATACGCTCAACACACAGCAGACCTGCTTTACGGGCAGCAACGGCGCGGTCGGCCGCGTGAACCCGGGCGGCACGCAAAACCAGGCCGGCGACGGCTCCGGTACGTATTCGGTCGTGGCCGGGTGTAACTCCAACGGCAACGGCTGGACCGGTGTCACGGTATATGGCTCATTCGCACAGGCGACCGGCAACGGCGCCGTCGCCACCGGGATGCAGTCGTCGGCCGGCTTGTGGGGCGTCGCGGCCGGCCTCGAAACCACCGCCAGCGGCGCCGGTGCAACCGCACTCGGCTTCGGCTCGACGGCGAGCGCGCTGAACTCGGTCGCGATCGGCGGCGCGGGCGGCAACGGCACGACGCCGCTCTCGCAGGCAAACTCGACGCTCGCGTCGGGCGCGGGCTCGATCGCAATCGGCAGCAACGCAACGAAGGGGGCGCAGTCGGCCGCCTCGGACGGCATCGCGATCGGCGGACAGTCGTCCGTCGCATCGACCGCCACGTCCGGTATCGCACTCGGCCGCGGCGCGACCGTCAATGGGGCGTATGGCATCGCACAAGGTGACGGCGTCATCTCCGGCGCGACGGGCCAGAACGTCGCAATCGGCTCGTCCGGCACGACGGCCAACAGCGGTTCCGCGACCGGCGGTGCCGTGGCGATCGGTCGTTCGCAGACGGTCAGTGGCGACGGCGCGGTTGCCATCGGTAACGGCAACTCGGCAAGCGGTACGGGCTCGGTTGCACTCGGTAACACCAGCACGGCAACCAATAGCTCCGTGGCGCTCGGCAGTTCGGCGGTGGCAACTGGCACCAACGGCTCGATCGCCGTCGGCAATTCATCGACAGCAACCGGCACCGGCGCGATCTCGCTCGGCAACTCCGGCAGCTTCGCCGCCACCTCGATCGCGAGCGGCACGGACGCGCTCGCACTCGGCAACGGCTCGACGGCCAGCGGCGCCGCCGGTGCGGTCGCCGTAGGCGCCGCAGCCGTGGCGTCCGGTACCTACGGGACGGCAATCGGTTCGAATTCGACGGCAAGCGTCGCCAAATCGGTCGCCCTCGGCTACAACTCCCTGACGACCAGCGCGGCAACAACGACGTCCGGCGGCACCACCACCGTCAGCAACGCCACGATCGGCGGCCAGACGTTCGGCAACTTCGCGGGCGCGGGCGCGGCAGGCGGCGTGGTTAGCGTCGGGCAGGCGGGCAACGAGCGCCGCATCCAGAACGTCGCAGCCGGCCTCGTCACGGCGACCAGCACCGACGCGATCAACGGCAGCCAGCTCTACTCGGTCGCGAGCACGACGACGTCGAGCATCACGAGCCTGTCGACTTCGGCTTCGACCGGTTTGTCGTCGGCGAACAGCTCGATCACGTCGCTGTCGACTTCCACGTCGACGGGTCTTTCGTCGGCTACCAGCTCGATCGGCTCACTCTCGACCGGTCTCTCGTCGACGAACAGCTCGGTCACGTCGCTGTCGACTTCCACGTCGACGGGTCTTTCGTCGGCCACCAGCTCGATCGGCTCGCTGTCGACCGGTCTGTCGTCGGCCACCAGCTCGATCGGCTCGTTGTCGACGGGCCTTTCGTCGACCAATAGCTCGGTCACGTCGCTGTCCACGTCGACGTCGACGGGTCTGTCGTCGGCTACCAGCTCGATCGGATCGCTGTCGACCGGCCTGAGCTCGACCAACAGTTCGGTCACCTCGCTGTCGACTTCCACGTCGACCGGTCTGTCGTCGGCTACCAGCTCGATCGGCTCGCTGTCGACAGGCCTGAGCTCCACCAACAGCTCGGTCACCTCGCTGTCCACGTCGACGTCGACGGGTCTGTCGTCGGCTACCAGCTCGATCGGATCGCTGTCGACCGGCCTGAGCTCGACCAACAGCTCGGTCACCTCGCTGTCGACTTCCACGTCGACCGGTCTGTCGTCGGCTACCAGCTCGATCGGCTCGCTGTCGACAGGCCTGAGCTCCACCAACAGCTCGGTCACCTCGCTGTCGACTTCCACGTCGATCGGTCTGTCGTCGGCTACCAGCTCGATCGGATCGTTGTCGACCGGCCTGAGCTCGACCAACAGCTCGGTCACCTCGCTGTCGACTTCTACGTCGACCGGCCTGTCGTCGGCTACCAGCTCGATCGGATCGTTGTCGACCGGCCTGAGCTCGACCAATAGCTCGGTCACATCGCTGTCGACCTCCACGTCGACCGGCCTGAGCACGATTACGACCAAGACCAACAACCTTGGTACCAGCACGGCGTCGGCACTCGGCGGCGGGTCCACGTACGACCCGACGACCGGGACCGTTTCCGCGCCGGCGTACACGACCTATAACGCGAATGGCACGACGTCGACCGCCAACAGCGTCGGCTCGGCGATCAACAACATCAACAGCCAGGGCATCAAGTACTTCCACGCGAACTCGACCGGCGCCGACAGCACCGCGACCGGCACCGACGCTGTCGCCATCGGCACCGGCGCCGTCGCCAGCGCCAAGAATGCCATTGCCATCGGCAACGGCGCCTCCGCCGGCAACAGCAACTCCGTGGCGCTCGGCGCAAATTCGCAGACCGGCACGGCCACTGCCACGAGCAGCGCGACCGTCGGCGGCGTCACGTTCGGCGGATTCGCAGGCACCACGCCGGTCGGCACCGTTAGCGTCGGCAGCCTCAACAACGAGCGCCAAATCACCAACGTCGCCGCTGGCCAGGTAACGCCGACCAGTACCGACGCGATCAACGGCAGCCAACTCTATTCGGTCGCCCAACAGGTCAACACCGCGACCAGCGCCATTTCGTCGCTGTCGACGGGCTTGAGCACGACCAACAGTTCAGTGACTTCGCTGTCGACTTCCACGTCGACCGGTCTGTCCTCGGCTAACAGCTCGATCACGTCGCTGTCGACCTCCACGTCGACGGGTCTGTCGTCGGCTACCAGCTCGATCACCTCGCTGTCGACTTCGACCTCGACGGGTCTCTCGTCGGCGAATAGCTCGATCACCTCGCTGTCGACCTCGACCTCGACTGGCCTCTCGTCGGCTAACAGCTCGATCACGTCGCTCTCGACTTCCACGTCGACTGGCCTGTCCTCGGCTAACAGCTCCATCACGTCGCTGTCCACGTCGACGTCGACCGGCCTCTCGTCGGCCAACAGCTCGATCACCTCGCTGTCGACTTCGACGTCGACCGGCCTGTCGTCGGCTAACAGCTCCATCACGTCGCTGTCCACGTCGACCTCGACGGGTCTGTCGTCGGCGAATAGCTCGATCACCTCGTTGTCCACCTCGACGTCGACCGGTCTGTCTTCGGCTAACAGCTCGATCGGTTCGCTTTCCACGGGCCTCAGCTCGACGAATAGTTCGATGACGTCGCTGTCGACTTCGACCTCGACCGGCTTGTCGTCGGCTAACAGCTCCATCACGTCGCTGTCGACCTCGACTTCGACCGGTCTCTCGTCGGCAAACAGCTCGATCACCTCGTTGTCCACCTCGACTTCGACCGGTCTGTCTTCGGCCAACAGCTCGATCGGTTCGCTTTCCACGGGCCTCAGCTCGACGAATAGTTCGGTAACCTCGCTGTCGACTTCCACGTCGACGGGTCTGTCGTCGGCAAACAGCTCGATCACGTCGTTGTCGACCTCGACCTCGACCGGTCTGTCGTCGGCCAACAGCTCGATCACCTCGCTGTCGACTTCCACGTCGACGGGCCTGTCCTCGGCTAACAGCTCGATCACGTCGTTGTCGACCTCCACGTCGACCGGCCTGTCTTCGGCGAATAGCTCGATCACGTCGCTGTCGACTTCCACGTCGACCGGCCTGTCGTCGGCCAACAGCTCGATCACCTCGCTCTCGACTTCCACGTCGACGGGCCTATCCTCGGCTAACAGCTCGATCGGTTCGCTTTCCACGGGCCTCAGCTCGACGAATAGTTCGGTGACGTCGTTGTCGACTTCGACCTCGACCGGTATCTCGTCGGCAAACAGCTCGATCACCTCGTTGTCCACCTCGACTTCGACCGGCTTGTCTTCGGCTAACAGTTCGATCGGTTCGCTGTCCACGGGCCTCAGCTCGACGAATAGTTCGGTGACGTCGCTGTCGACTTCGACCTCGACCGGCCTCTCGTCGGCCAACAGCTCGATCACCTCACTGTCGACTTCCACCTCGACCGGCCTGTCTTCGGCTAACAGCTCGATCGGTTCGCTTTCCACGGGCCTCAGCTCGACGAATAGTTCGGTAACCTCGCTGTCGACTTCGACCTCGACCGGCTTGTCGTCGGCTAACAGCTCCATCACGTCGCTGTCGACCTCGACTTCGACCGGCCTCTCGTCGGCAAACAGCTCGATCACCTCGTTGTCCACCTCGACTTCGACCGGCCTCTCGTCGGCCAACAGCTCGATCACCTCACTGTCGACTTCCACCTCGACCGGCCTGTCTTCGGCTAACAGCTCGATCGGTTCGCTTTCCACGGGCCTCAGCTCGACGAACAGTTCGGTGACGTCGTTGTCGACTTCGACCTCGACCGGCTTGTCGTCGGCTAACAGCTCGATCACGTCGCTGTCCACGTCGACGTCGACCGGCCTTTCCTCGGCGAATAGCTCGATCACGTCGTTGTCCACCTCGACTTCGACCGGCCTGTCTTCGGCCAACAGCTCGATCGGTTCGCTTTCCACGGGCCTCAGCTCGACGAATAGTTCGGTGACCTCGCTGTCGACTTCGACTTCGACGGGCCTTTCGTCGGCGAATAGCTCGATCACCTCGTTGTCCACCTCGACTTCGACCGGCCTGTCGTCGGCAAACAGCTCGATCGGTTCGCTTTCCACGGGCCTCAGCTCGACGAATAGTTCGGTAACCTCGCTGTCGACTTCGACCTCGACCGGTCTGTCTTCGGCTAACAGCTCGATCACCTCGCTGTCGACCTCGACGTCGACCGGTATCTCGTCGGCAAACAGCTCGATCACCTCGTTGTCCACCTCGACTTCGACCGGCTTGTCTTCGGCTAACAGCTCGATCGGTTCGCTTTCCACGGGCCTCAGCTCGACGAACAGTTCGGTGACGTCGTTGTCGACTTCGACCTCGACCGGTCTGTCTTCGGCTAACAGCTCGATCGGTTCGCTTTCCACGGGCCTCAGCTCGACGAATAGTTCGGTGACGTCGTTGTCGACTTCGACCTCGACCGGTTTGTCGTCGGCTAACAGCTCCATCACGTCGCTGTCCACGTCGACGTCGACCGGTCTGTCTTCGGCTAACAGCTCGATCGGTTCGCTTTCCACGGGCCTCAGCTCGACGAATAGTTCGGTAACCTCACTGTCGACTTCGACCTCGACCGGCCTGTCCTCGGCGAATAGCTCGATCACCTCGCTGTCGACCTCGACTTCGACCGGCCTCTCGTCGGCCAACAGCTCGATCGATTCGCTCTCAACCTCGACCTCGACCGGTCTGTCCTCGGCCAACAGCTCGATCACGTCGTTGTCGACTTCCACGTCGACCGGTCTGTCCTCGGCCAACAGCTCGATCACGTCGCTGTCGACTTCCACGTCGACCGGTCTGTCCTCGGCCAACAGCTCGATCACGTCGCTGTCGACTTCCACGTCGACGGGCCTCTCGTCGGCCAACAGCTCGATCGATTCGCTGTCGACCTCGACCTCGACGGGCCTGTCGTCGACGAACAGCTCGGTCACCTCGCTGTCGACTTCCACGTCGACCGGCCTGTCTTCGGCGAATAGCTCGATCACGTCGCTGTCGACTTCCACGTCGACCGGTCTGTCCTCGGCCAACAGCTCGATCACGTCGCTGTCGACTTCCACGTCGACGGGCCTCTCGTCGGCCAACAGCTCGATCGATTCGCTGTCGACCTCGACCTCGACGGGCCTGTCGTCGACGAATAGCTCGGTCACCTCGCTGTCAACTTCCACGTCGACCGGTCTTTCGTCGGCTACCAGCTCGATCGGCTCGTTGTCGACCGGCCTGAGCTCGACGAACAGCTCGGTCACCTCGCTGTCGACCTCCACCTCGACCGGCCTCTCGTCAGCCACCAGCTCGATCGGCTCGCTGTCGACCGGCCTCAGCTCGACGAATAGTTCGGTGACGTCGCTGTCGACGTCGACTTCGACGGGCCTTTCGTCGGCGAACAGCTCGATCACCTCGCTGTCGACTTCCACCTCGACCGGCCTCTCGTCAGCCAACAGCTCGATCGGTTCGCTGTCCACGGGCCTCAGCTCGACGAATAGTTCGATGACGTCGCTGTCGACTTCAACCTCGACGGGCCTGTCCTCGGCGAACAGCTCGATCACCTCGCTGTCGACCTCGACCTCGACCGCGATCAATGCCGCGAAGACGCACTACTACAGCGTCAACGACAACGGCGTGCAGCAAGCCAACTACGACAACACGGGCGCAACGGGCACCAACGCCCTCGCAGCCGGCGTGAACGCCAGCGCGGCCGGCACCAGCAGCGTCGCGGTCGGCGACGGCTCGAACGCGCAGACGGCGGGCGCGGTCGCCATCGGCCAGAACGCATCGGCAACGGGCGGCAAGGCCGTATCGATCGGCTCCGGCAACACGGCAACCGGCGACGGCGCGGTCGCGATCGGCGACCCGAGCATCGCAACGGGTACCGGCGCGGTGGCGATGGGCGCGAACGACACGGCGACCGGCAACGGCGCAGTGGCGCTCGGCAACGCGAACACGGCCAACGGCGCGAGCGCGCTCGCACTCGGCAGCTCGAACCAGGCCACCGCGGACAACACGATCGCGCTCGGCAACCAGGCCACGGCAAGCGCCACCGGCGCACAAGCGTACGGCTCGGCAGCGAAGGCAACCGCCGCCGACGCACTCGCCTTCGGCACGAACGCACAGGCCAACGTCGCCAACTCGATCGCACTCGGCGCGAACTCGGTCACGAGCGCCGCGAACCCGACGTCGAGCGCCACGATCGGCGGCGTCACGTACCCCTTCGCAGGCGGCTCGCCGGTCGGCGTGGTGAGCGTCGGCGCACCGGGCCAGGAACGCCAGATCACGAACGTCGCCGCAGGCCGGATCTCGGCCAGCAGCACGGACGCGATCAACGGCAGCCAGCTCAACGCGACCAACAACGCGATCAACACGCTGTCGACGTCGACCGCGTCGAACGTCGCGTCGCTGTCGACGGGCATCAACTCGCTGTCGACCGGCCTGAGCGCGACGAACAGCAACGTGGCGTCGCTGTCGACCTCGACCTCGACCGCGATCAACTCGCTGTCGACGGGCCTGAGCACGACGAACAGCAACGTCAACTCGCTGTCGACGTCGACCTCGACCGGCATCGGCTCGCTGTCCACCGGCCTGAGCACGACGAACAGCAACGTGGCCTCGCTGTCGACCGGCGTGAACAACATCAACAACACGTTGAACTCGCTGTCGACGACGATCAACAACAACACGACGCGTTCGGTGAACAACAACGGCATCGCGGCCGACATGAACGGCAAGGGCACCGACGTCCCGACCGTCACCGCCGGTTCGAACTCGGTGGCGATCGGCGCGGGCTCCAACGACGGCGGCCGCTCGAACGTGGTGTCGGTCGGCAGCGACCAGCAGCAGCGCCAGATCACGAACGTCGCGCCGGGTACGCAAGGCACCGACGCGGTGAACGTGAACCAGCTGACGCAGGTGCAGACGACGCTGTCGACGGCACTGTCGGGCCAGCAGGCGCAGATCAACTCGCTGGGTTCGCAACTGCAGCAGACCGACCAGATGGCGAAGCAGGGTATCGCGGCCGTCGGCGCGATGGCATCGATCCCGCAGCTCGATCGCGATGCCAACTTCGGGATGGGCGTGGGTACGTCGACCTTCCTCGGCCAGAAGGCGATGGCGGTCAACATGCAGGCTCGCATCACGGAGAACCTGAAGGCGTCGATCAACGGCGGCTTCAGCGGCGGCCAGAAGGTGATCGGCGCCGGCATGCTGTACCAGTGGAAGTAACGCGTCGCGCCGCCAGGCCACCCGGCTCGCCAGCCGGACGGCCCGCGGCGGCCCCGACTGCCGGACGAGCCCGCCGCGCCACCCGTGGCGGGCTTCAGTCAACCCAAGCATTGAGGATGTAACCGTGAACAAACTCGCTCTTGCGCTCGCACTTTCCGCAACGGCCCTCGCCGCGTGCTCGACCGCATCCGGCCCGACCTTCAGCGCCTCCGAACTGCAGCCGCGCGACGGCGTGCGGACCTTCCAGGTGGACTGCCACGGCCTGCTGTCAGGCCCGCAGACCTGCATGAAGGCCGCCCGCAAGATTTGCGGCGAAGAGCCGGTGCGCGCCGTCGACTCGGCCCGCGCGCTGCGCGACAAATCCGATCCTGCGACGCTCGTGTTCCAGTGCGGCGCGGCGCCGGCCGAAGCGGCGTCGGCCGCCGCGCCGGCGGCTGCCGTCGTCGAACAGGTGAACCTGTCGGGCGACGCGCTGTTCGCGACCGACCACGCGACGCTCGCCCCGACCGCGCGCGAATCGCTCGACCGGTTGCTGAGCGAGCGCGCCGACCACACGTACTCGCAGGTGAGCGTCACCGGCTTTACGGATTCGGTGGGCAGCGACGACTACAACCTCGCGCTGTCGAAGCGCCGCGCCGAATCCGTCGCGGCGTACCTGAAGGCGCACGGCCTGAAGACCGACTCGCTGACGGTCACCGGTCGCGGCAAGGCGGATCCGGTCGCGTCCAACGCGACGCCGGAAGGCCGCGCCAGCAACCGCCGCGTCGAAATCCGCCTGCAGCACTGAGCGGGCCGCCGCCGCGCGCGGCGCCCCGGTCCGGCCGGCCGCCA